>JAADDT010000041.1 GCA_013153765.1 Aquificota bacterium | reverse complement strand
GGAACTTTTGACGTAAAACTTACGGTTGTTGACAGCTTGGGAGGAACTGCCTCCGATACGGTTGTTGTCAAAACCTACCTTGCCACCGAAGTGGACGGCGGTGGAGGTGGTGGCTGTAGCTTCGGCAGGGAGACAGGTCTGCTTACTTACGGCGTAATGTTTGCACTTTTCCTTGCCGGAAGGCTTATATTAAGGAGCCGTCTTACCTGACGTTCAGGTTGAATATAGGCAGTAGCGTGGCAAACACGAAAAAGCCTATAAGGACGGAAAGGATTATAAGCGTCAGCGGTTCTATGTAGCTTAAAAAGAGTGATATGAGCCTTTCCGTCTGCTTCCTGTATATTTCCGCCACAAGCCCGAGCATCTCGTCAAGCTGTCCCGTTTCCTCACCGATACTGATAAGCTGGACTGCGTTTTCAGGTAGCAGGTTAAGGCGTTTCAACTCCTCACTTAACGGCTTACCTTCCTTTACCCTGTCAATCAGCATATCAAACCGTTTTTTAAGCAGTGAGTTTGTTATGGTTTTGTTTGCTATCTCAAGTGCTTTGTCAAGTGTAAGCCCTCCTGACAGCAGAAGGGAAAGTGTATTACTCCAGTTTGCGTACTGGGAGTACAGGTGTACCCTGCTGAAGAAAGGTATTTTCAGCCTTAAACCGTCAAGCCTCTCTTTCGGGAGTAATTTTTTCCTGAAAACAAAACCTGCCACAGCAACGAATGGCAGTATTTTAAAAAAAGTGGAGGATACCTTTGAAAAATAAATCACCATCTTTGTTGAAAGTGGAAGCTCCTTGCCGAGCTGGGAGTATATTCTGGTTATGGTAGGAACTACAAAGTTTATTATGACAACCATCGCCACAAAGCCCACCACTATCACGATAGTGGGATATATAAGGGAGTTAAACAGTTTTGATTTAAACTGGCTTTGTTTTTCCAGATATTCGGAGGCTGAAAGGAATATCCTGTCTAAAGCACCCGCTTCCTCACCTGCCCTTGCCATCTCTACCAGAAAGTCCGGAAATATGCCTGCGGTAGCCAGTGCGTCAGCAACGCTTTTACCTTCCTGCAGTGCTATCTTAACAGCCATCAGGCTGTCCTGAATGATTTTGTTTTCCGTCTGTTTTGAGAGTATTTCAAATATTTTGGTAATGTGTACCCCCCTGCCCAGCAGAAGACCTATCTCGTAAAGCAGTAGGGACAACTCTTCGTCCGATATTTTTCTGCCGAAGGAAAAGCCCTTAAGGGAAAAACCTTTCCCTTTTTCCGCAGGTGATACCTCCTCTATGTGGTACAGCACCAATCCCCTTTCCTTCAGCATTCTCCTTAATGCTGTGGGACTGGGAACTTCCCTGATTTCGGCAACTTCCCTGCCGTTTTTGTCCACAGCCTTGTATCGGTAAAGAGGCATATCACACCTGCGTTACTTGGAGTACTTCTTCAACGGTGGTTATACCGTCTTTCACCTTCCTCATACCGTCTTCAATTAGCGTTTTCATTCCCTTTTCCCTTGCAAGCTTCCTCAGTTCTTGCGTTTCGGTGTTTTTTGAGATGCTGTTCCGGATTTCCTCGTCTATTTCCATTATTTCGTAAATGGCTATCCTTCCTTTAAAGCCCGTGTTCAGGCATTTTTCACACCCTTCGCCGTAATAAACCTTATCAACCTTTTCGCCCAGAACAGCCTCTATCTGCTGTTTTTCCCAGACGCTTGCTTCCCTTTCCCTTTTACAGTTTTCGCATATTTTCCTTACGAGCCTTTGAGCCACCACACCTTCCAGAGATGCGGCTATCAGGAACGGCTCAACACCCATATCAACCAGCCTTGCCACCGCCGAAGGTGCGTCGTTTGTGTGTAGCGTTGACAGAACCAGATGTCCGGTCATAGATGCGTGTATGGCTATTTCAGCCGTTTCCAAATCTCTTATCTCACCTACCATTATAATGTCCGGGTCCTGCCTTAATATGCTCCTTAAACCGTTTGCAAACGTAAGGTTTATTTTAGGATTGACCTGTATCTGACCTATCCCTCCTATCTGATATTCTACAGGGTCTTCTATGGTTATTATGTTTTTCTCTGGAGACTTCAGGTATAAAAGTGTGGCGTAAAGTGTGGTTGACTTACCGCTACCTGTCGGTCCGGTTATCAGGACAAGACCGTGTGGTTTTTTCACTATACGGAGGTATTTTTCCAAATCGTCAGGATAAAAGCCCAGCTCCTCAAGAGTAAGTATGCTTCCAGACCTGTCAAGTAGCCTTATAACTATCCTTTCACCAAAAACGGTAGGCAGTGTGGACACCCTCATGTCCATTTCCTTGTTTCCCACCTTTACCCTTATTCTGCCGTCCTGCGGTAGCCTTTTCTCAGCCACGTTCAGCTTTGATATTACCTTTACCCGTGAGACCACCTGAGGATATGAGGATTTTGGCAGTGTGTCTATTTCGTGCAGTACACCGTCAAGCCTGTATCTTACCGAGACCTTATCGGCGTAAGGCTCAAAATGTATGTCCGACACTCCGGAGCGGACAGCCTTCAGCAAAAGCGTGTTAAGGAGCTGTATAACCGGCGAGCTACTGCCCTCAAGGAGGTTTTCAAGGAGCGTTTCCTTCTCACTTTCTCCGCCGTCCTCTATACGGCTTTTCAGGTTTGCCACGTACTCCTCTAACTTTTCAAAGAACTCCTTTTCGGAGATTTTTTCAACTTTAGGCGGTTTTCCCGTCAGGAACCGTATGTCCTCAATCACGTAAAAAGGCGTTTTGTCCGTAATGTATATCCTGTCCCCTTCAGGCAGTACGAAAAACTCCCTCATAAAGTCAACAGGCAGGTCAAGACCCTTAATGGCTATCCTCCAAAATATTCCCTGTACTCTTCAAAAATATCTTTCTCTTTTTCTTCAGGTAAAGTCTTTTTTGTTTTTTCCTTTTTCTTCAACTGCTGTAGCTTGTTTACCAGTTCCATGTGCTCCTGCGTTATCCTTGCAAGGTCTTCAGGCTTGTTGATAATGAAAGGCGTTATGAAAACGAAAAGGTTCGTCTTGTCGTTGCTGTCAGACCTGTATTTAAACAGGTTTCCAACCACAGGCAGTTTTGAAAACAGCGGTACACCTTCCATCGTTTTAACCGTCTTTTTGGAAATGAGACCTCCAAGGACTACCGTTTTTGCGTTTTCTACGGTTATGATAGTGTCTATCTCCCTTTTTGAAGTTCTCGGCACTATGTAGCTTAAGTTTCCAACCTGTGCCGACTCAAAGCCTATAATGTCGTTTACCTCCTGATGTAGCTCAAGTATAACGTTTTTGCCGGATATGTGTGGCGTCACTTCCAGTATCAGTCCCACTTCCTTGTAGTCGTAGTTAACTATCGGATTTCCGTTAACGTCGTATTTTACGCTCTGTGCGTAAGGGACAACCTGTGAAACGTTTATCTTTGCAGGTCTGTTGTCCATCACCAGTATTTTAGGCGAGGACACCACGTTAAAGCCCGAGCCCCTTTCAAGAAGTGAAAACATAAACAGCAGTTCAGGGAAAAACAAAGTGGTTCCGTTTATGTTCAGGTTTTTACCTGAGGTGGACAGAACCCCTGCAACGAAGTTTGACTGTCCAAACAGGCTGTAAAAACTGCTTTCCGAAAGACCTCCCCTGAAGGCGGCACCTCCCTGCGTGCCGAATATCTGCCACCTTACGCCTATCTCCTGTAAGGCACTTTGGGAAACTTCCGTTATGAATGCGGTAATGAGTATCTGTTTTTTCTCCCTGTCAAGGTTTTCTATCAATTCCTTTAAAGCCCTGAATTCAACAGGATTTGCGTATATGACCAGCGAGTTTGACGTTTCGTCTGCTATTACCTTAGGTCTGTCCCTTCTGGCGTAGCTTCCCCCTATCAGCTGGGAGACCGTTTTTAGCTGTTTTCCTTTTCCCCCTTCAGTTTTTCCCTCCTTCCCTGTCTGTTTGCCCTGCTCCGGTGAGACAGCTATCTGGCTGACGTTTTCAAGCAGTTGATTAAGGACTGTGGCTATGTCCTTTGCCTTTGCGTTTTTTAGCTTTATTATCCAGAACTTCCTGTAGTTAAGGTCTGTTGAGGGAACGTCCAACTCCTGAACGAGCCTGTCTATCTTTTCAAGCACCTCAGGAGGAGCTTTTACCACGAAGGCGTTAAGTGAGTTTATGTTGAAGCTTTTTATACCCACGCCTTTTTTTGCGTAATCGGAGAATATGCCCGAAACGGCTGAGGACAGTTCTGAAGACCGGACGAACTTCAGTTTGTAAACCCTTATTCCTGCCTTTGACGTTTCCGTGTCTATTATGGACAGTATTTTTTTCAGGTTAGCTATGTTTGATGCGGTGTCCGTTATGATAACCACACCTGCCGGATTGTAAGTGAATATCTTTCCCTTTGCGGACTTTAAACCTGCCAGTATGTTTGCCACCTGAGTAATGTCCGCATTTTTCAGCTTGTAAACGTAAGTGATCATCTCGTCAGATGGAGGAGCGTACTGGTTTACGGGAGGGACGGTGTTCCGCGTCCCTGAAAACCCCACAATCTCCACAAACTCCCCCCTGTCAACGACGGCGTAGTTCCTCGTTTTTAGTATGGTGGTGTATATCTCCCAGGCCTCGTCAATTGAAACCGGCTCGGAAAAAACCAGCGTTGCCGTCCCTTTCAGGTCTGTTCCTATGACGATATTTTTACCTGTAAGTTCGGAAATGAAGTAAGTAAGAAGCTTCAGGTCTATATTTTCAAAATTAAGGAGTACCTTACCCTCTTCCCTCTGTATCTCTGCCTGCTCTATAAGGTCGTCAATTGAGTATTCTTCAGCCTTTAGCCCTGTGCCTGCCATCAGCAAAAATAGTAAAGCAAAGCTTAAAAAAACCTTCATACTGCCCCCGCTTACTGTATCTCAAAGACCAGCGTTTTCTCTTTCCCTCTTCTTTTTATTACCACTTCTACGGTGTTTTCGTTCCGTAAAATATTATATATCTTAAATGCTTCCTCTACAGTTTTTATACTCCTACCGTTGACGCTAACAATCATGTCCCCGCTTCTAAGTCCCAAATTGTATAAAAGGCTGTTCGGCTTCACGTACCGGAACATAAAACCTACCGTCTCACCGTCCTTTACTACAGGCTGTATCAGAACGTCCTTCATCAGACTTCCTATGTCAGCTGTTTTTTCCTCAACAAACCTTTTTTCCAGCTTTACCACCTGCCTTGAGCCTTCCTCCTTCACCTTTGCCGGCACCTGTACCTTCTTCGTTGAACCGCTTTCCGTTTGTGGAGACGGTTTTGGAGAGATTGTGAGCCTGTACTTCCTGCCGTCCTTTTCCCCTTCCAGATAAAACTTGCTTATCTTTTTAACCGTAAAACCGCCTACCCTGTCCCCTTCCTTGACCAGCTTCAGTTTGCCGTTTTCCCTGACGAATGCAAGCCTTTTACTGCCTACAGTTGCCGTGCCCACCAGTTCCAGATTTTTCTGCCCTGTGGCTGTTGACACGCCTCCTCCCGTTTCCACAGCAGGCAGTTCCCCTCCAGAGCCACTTCCCATAACGAAGTTAATGTGCCTGTAGCTAACCTTCCTTTCCACAGTTTTTTTAGCTTCCCCTTTAACCTGTACGGAAGGGAGGGAAAAGTACCTGCTTTCCAGATAGGCGTTCAGGACTAACGCAAGTCCAAAACCGCCGGCAACAGCCAGAAGACCTGCCGTTATGGTTGAAACGCTTAGTGGTAATGTTCTCACCGACTTTCCCCGTAAATGTTTTTCAGTTTTAAATTTATGTTTTCTTCCGTTTTTCTGCCAAACAGCTCACCGCTGAACTTTCCCTCAACGGAGCTTTCCGGCAGGTTTTTCAAGTTAAGCTTCAGCACCCCTTCAAACACACCGTTTATGCCACTGCCCTTAAGCACCGCCCTTACTCCCGTAAACTTACCTTCAGGTTTTAGCTTTCCATCCAGTTCCGTCCTGCCTATCTGGAA
>JAADDT010000002.1 GCA_013153765.1 Aquificota bacterium | reverse complement strand
GTTGGAAAGTCTTCCGGAGGAACGACCGGCAGGTTATACTTGGTTTTGCCGGACTTTATTTTAAGGGTGCTGTCTTCAAGCTTTATGGATACTTCGCTGGCAGGCAGTAGCCTTGCTATGTCCGTCAGTTTCTTTGCGTTTACGCAGGCAGTCCCTTCCTTTTCCACCTTTGCAAACACGGAGGCTGACACGTGGACTTCAAGGTCCGTACCTTCAGCGGTCAGCCTGTCGTTTTCCGCCTTCAGCAGGAAGTTTGACAGTATTGGCAGTGCGGACTTTTTTTCCGTTGCGGATATGACTTTTTTCAGTAAGTCCTGCAGGTCTGTTTTGTCTATAACAAGCTCCAAAGGGATACCTCCTGCTTTTTCTCAACCATATATTTTACCAAAGGGCATAAAAATTTTAGGCCGCCTTCTTTGGGGACGAAATGTCTTTAAGTAGGGCTTCCAGAACAAGGGCACAGCTTTTTTCGTCGGTAGCCACAAGCGGTAGCACCTTGTCTTCTGGAACGCCTGTTATTTTTGCTATTTCTTCCGGCGACAGCCTGTTTTCTATGTCCTGCTTGTTGCAGGCAAGTATGAATGGCTTGCCGGATTTTTTCAGAAAGTCTAAAAATCTGGCTGTTTTTTCTATCGCTTCCTTGTCAGTGCTGTCAAGGAGGATTAACGCTCCGTCCATGTCTTTGCCGAGAATGTCCAGCATAAAGTCAAACCTTTCCTGACCGGGCGTGCCGAACAGGTGAACCTTCCTGCCGGCTATTTCTATGTTGCCGTAATCCATAGCCACCGTGGTGGTAGCCTTTTTCTTTTTTTCCTCTCCTTCCGTCAAATCTACTTCCGCCGACACGGAGTTGTTTGTTATCGTTTTTACGAAACGGGTTTTTCCCGCTGAAAAGTGTCCCGTGATGAGTACTTTCACTTCCATTTACTACCTCCTGATTTATAAAACTTCAGCCAGCTCAAGGCTGTAAACGTTGGAAATTCCTTCCCTTGCGGAGACACCAATCAGCCTGTCGGCGTAGGAAGCCATCGTGTCCCTTAAGGTCACGACTATGAACTGGGCTTCCTGTGAAAGCTCCTTCATAAGTTCTGCTATTTTCCTTGCGTTTGCGTCGTCAAGGTGTGCATCAACCTCGTCAAAGTAATAAAACGGTGCAGGTCTGTACTGCTGGACGGCAAACAGGAAGGCAAGTGCGGTCAGGGTTTTTTCACCTCCGGACATTACCTCAAGCCTTTTAACGTCCTTTCCCCGTGGTCTGGCTTTCAGTATCACGCCACCGGAAAGGGGGTCTTCCTCGTTTTCTATCTCAAGGTAAGCTTTACCTGAGGGTGAAAGCCTTTTGAATATTTTTCCCAAGTTTTTGTTTACCGCTTCGTAAACTTCCATAAACGCTTTTACTTTTTTCTCTTCAAGGTTTTGTATAAGCTCCTCAATGGACTTTTTCTCGTCAATCAGGACTTTCAGCTTTTGGCTCAGGTCGTCGTACCTTTCCTTTATCTGGTCGTAGTCCTCAAGTGCTTTCTGGTTGACTGCTCCTATTGACTGTCTTTTTTCCTGATACTCTTTAAGCTGTTTTTCCAGCTCCTTCAGGTCTCCCTCAACAGGCTCACCGCCGTATTCTTCCTTAAGCAGAAGGAGTTCTTCCTTCAGGTCTTCTATTTTCTGCTCGTACTTACCTTTGTCCTCAAGCAGGTAGGTTATTTCCTTGTTTATGTTTTCCTCTTCGTACCTTAAGGCTTTCAGCTCCTCTTTAAGCTTTTCTATTCCGTCAAGCAGTCTGTCCCTTTCCTGTTCCGTCTCTTTCAGACCTTTCCACAGTTTTGAAAGCTGGTTGCTCAGCTCCTCTATCTGCTGTTTTATCTGGGATATCTGGGCTTTACGCTGTTTTATCAGGTCTTCCGTTTTCATTTTGTCGTTTTCTATCTGGAATATCCTTACCTTCAGACTGTTTTCAAGCCTGTCTGTAAGCTTTTCTATCTCCGTTTCAAGCTCGTTTTTCTTCTCCCTCAAACCGTAAACCTTCTGGGTAGCCTCCTCCCATTCTTTCCTTAGTTTGTGGAGACCTTCACTTTCCATCTGTTGGAGTATTTCCCTTTTTTTCCTTTCAACGGTAGAAAGGTGCTTTTCCGTTTCAGTTAGCTTTGTTGCCGTTTTTTCAAGCTTATTTTCAAGCTCCAGCTGTTTTTTCTTCAGGTTTATTATCTCTTCCTCCAGAAGGTTTATCCTGCCGGTGTTTGCGGTTATTTTTTCTTCTATTTCTTTGTTCCTCTGTATTACGCTCTGGCTTTCGCTCTGCAGGTGGTACAGTTCTTTTTCCGTAAGGGATATTTTTTCCTCTACTTTTTTCAGCTCTTCTTCCAGTGCTTCCTCTTCCCGCTTAAGCCTGTCGTCTTCCTTTTCCAGTCTTATTTTTTCCTGCTCTAAACTGCCTTTTCCCAGTATACCTCCCTTGTTTTTGTCCATCCCTCCCGTTATTGCTCCGCTTTTTTCAAACAGCTCACCGTCAAGGCTTACCATACGGTAAGTGCCTATTCCAAGCGTCCTTGCCGCATCAAAGTTTTCTACTATTACAGTATCTCCAAATACATATTTTACCGCTTTTTCTACCGCCGGGTCAAAGTCAACGAAGTCCACCGCCAGACCTATAACTCCTCTCATCAGTGGCGGTTTGTTTATCTGTGGCTGTCTTATCCTGTTGAGGGGTATGAAGGTTGCTCTTCCTCCCTTGTTTTGCTTCAGGACTTTTATACATTCTTCAGCCACCTTGTCGTTTTCAACGACTATGTGCTTCAGCCTTCCTCCACCTGCCGTTTCAACTGCCAGTGCAAGCTCAGGGTCTTTTACGCCGATAAGGTCAGCCACCTGACCGTAAACTCCTTTTATTCCTTTAAGCATTGCTGTTGTTCTGTCTTCCTTAACCTGTGAAAGCTGTGCCAAGACCTGTGCAAGCCTGTGGAAGTTCTTTTCTATCTTTTCCCTGTTTTCTTTCAGCTTTTTCAGTAGTGTTTCCTTCCTGATGCGAAGCCTCTGTAGTTCGCTCTGGAGACCTTTTATTTTCCTTTCTTGGGACTGGACGAACTTGGCTATGTTCCCTTTTGAGTTCCTCAAGCCTTCAAGCTCTTGGGTAAGCTCGTTTATTTCCTGCCGTAGGGCGTTTATTTTTTCCTCTATCCTGCCAAGCTCCATTTCCGTGTGGAGTTTTTCCCTCTGTAGTTTGTCCATTTCGTCCTTAAGCCGTTTTTCTTCCTTTTCCACCTGTCCAAGGTCTATCCTTGCCTTTGAACCGCCTATTTCTATCTCTTTCAGCTTTTTGTTTTTTTCTTCAAGCTCCTTTTCAGCCTCTTCAAGCTCCCTTTTTATCTGGGGCAGTTTTTTCTTAAGGTCTTTAATCTCCTCCTCAAGGGCTATTACCTCTTTTATCTTTTCTTCCTTTTCCCTTGCAAGGTCGCTTAAAAGCTGTTTTGCTTTTTCTATTTCCTGCTCAACTTCCGTCTTTTTCTCGTTCTGGTGTTTTATCTGTGATGTTATGCCACCTTCCTTTTCTTTTATGGGCAGTAGGGATTTTTGTATCTCGTTCAGCCTGTTTTCCAGCTCTTTTATCTGGTGTATCTTTTCTTTCTGCTTTTCTATGGACTTTTCCTTTTCTTCGTAAAGGCTGTTTATCCTCCTTTCAACCTCCTCCAGCTCTTTAACGGCTTTTTCCTGCTCGGTCAGTAGGAAGTGGAGTTTTACTCCCTTTATGGTTTCCTGTAGCTGTTTTATTTTCTCTTCAAGCTGGGAGGCTAAAAGGGCGTTTTCCCTTTCCTCTTCAAGTTTTTTCAGGTTTGCCTTTACTTCTTTCAGTATCAGCCTTGCGGAGGATATTTTTTCTTCCGTTTCCTGCAGGTCTTTCAGTGCTTTTTCTTTCCTTTCTTCGTACTCGGTAATGCCGGCTATTTCGCTAAGAAGCTCCCTCCTTTCAGCCGGGGTCATTTTTATAAACTTGAATATGTCTCCCTGCGTCACGATGTTGTATCCCTGCTTCGGTATCCCTGCCTGTGAAAGTAGCTCCTCCACTTCGTACTGTTTTGCCGGTCTGCCGTTTATCCTGAAGGTGGACTTTCCGTTGTGCTCAACCTTACGGTATATGGACACCTCCTCGTCGTTCAGGGGGAAGGCTCCTTCGTTTTTGAATATCACTTCCACTTCCGCGTATTCTGCTGACTTTCCTCTTGAGGAGAATATCAGGTCTGAAAGCTTCAGGGCTCTCATTGATTTTGCGGTGGCAAGTCCGAGGGCAAATACGATGGCGTCTCCGATGTTGCTTTTTCCCGAACCGTTGGGACCGACGATGCCGATAAAACCGTCTCCTATCGGGATAGAAAGCCTCCTGTTGCCGTAGGATTTAAATCCGTAAACGTTGATCCTGTCAATGTAAGCTTTTGACATGGCAGTTCCCTTCTTTTTAGGATTTTATTAATAATTTTTCGGTAGTTTGTGGCGGATTAATAAAGGTTTGTAAGGGAAAGTCAGTCGTACTCTCCCTTGTTCAGTTTTTCTTTTAAAACTCTTTTTAAAACCTTTCCTGTGGCGTTTCTGGGCAGGTCTTCAACGAAGTAGTAAGCCTTTGGTATTTTGTAGTTTGCAAGCTTGTCCTTCAGGAACTCCCTTATCTCCTTTTCCGTAAGCTTTGAACCTTCCGCAAGCCTTATGAACGCCACCGGTATTTCGCCGTGTGTTTCGTCCTTTTTGCCGACGACTGCCGCTTCCTCTATTTCCGGATGGGAGGTGAGTATTTCCTCTATTTCCCGCGGGTATATGTTTATCCCTTTTGAGATGATAAGGTCTTTTTTCCTGTCAACGATGTATATGTAGCCGTCCTCGTCAACGTATCCCATGTCTCCCGTAAGCAACCAGCCGTTTATTATGGTTTCCTCCGTCGCCGTCTCGTCCTTGTAGTAGCCTTTCATAACGTTGTCTCCCTTTACTATTATCTCGCCTATCTCTCCGGTTGGCAGTTCTATCAGCTCGTCGTCCACTATCTTTACCTGATAGTCCGGCAGTGGTGGACCTACGGAAAGGGGTTTTTGTTTTTCAATCCTGTTTATTGAGACCACCGGTGAAGCTTCCGTAAGACCGTATCCCTCAAGGAGGGGGACTTTAGGGAACTTTTCCTTCATACGCTTTAAGGTGGCTTCAGGTAGGGGTGCCGCTCCGGAGACGAAAGCTCTCAACCTGTTGAACCACATAAAGTACCACGGCAGTTTTGCCTTTGACAGGGCGTTGAACACTTCAGGCACTCCCATAAATATGCTCACTCTT
The DNA here is from genome assembly GCA_013153765.1 of Aquificota bacterium. Classification (GTDB taxonomy): domain Bacteria; phylum Aquificota; class Aquificia; order Aquificales; family Hydrogenothermaceae; genus Persephonella_A. The sequence goes on along the minus strand of JAADDT010000002.1, from coordinate 692 downwards.
TTCAGTAGGGTTTGCTTCAGTATGTTTGAAAAGGGCAGTATGGACTTTATCACCACTATTGGGGAACCGAAGTATATGGGAAGCAGTACCGTTGCGGTAAGGGTGAAGGTGTGGAACATTGGCAGGTAAACGATAAACCTGTCCTTGTGGCTCAATGGAACGACCTTTTCTATGTTTATCAGGTTTGAGAATATGTTTTTGTAGGTAAGCATCACGCCTTTTGGCTTTCCCGTCGTACCGGAGGTGTATATCATCACAGCCGTGTCCTCAAGGTCAGCCTGCGGTTTTATGTGCTCGTAGTCCTCAACGGTAAGTCCTTCCTCAAAGGGCAGGTTGTTCTGGTCAAGGTTTTTGTAGTCTCCGTGCCATATTATCTTGTTTACCTTTGTGTTTTGGAAAACGTCCTCCAGCTCTTTTTGGAACTTATCCTGCGTTATCAGAACTGAAGCGTCGCTGTGGTCAAGTATGTATTCTATCTCTTTCTTTTTTAGGAAGGTGTTTATGGGAACCGGCACCGCTCCCAGCTTGCCTATGGCAAGGAAGGAGATGATAAACTCTTTAGAGTTTCCCATAAGTATGCCGATGTGGTCTCCCTTCCTTACGCCAATCAGCTCAAGGTATTTTGCAAAGGAGTCAACCAGATGTTTTAACTCCCTGTGGGATAATTTTAGCTTGTCTTCAAAGATTGCAGG
>JAADDT010000004.1 GCA_013153765.1 Aquificota bacterium | reverse complement strand
GGGTATTTGTGGAGACTGCCGGACTTTCCTATCCGTGCCATTTCTTCCACTTCCGGTATTATGGAAGGGAGGACTTTACTTGAGATGAGCTTCTCCAAAATCTGTCCGCCTTTTTCCGTTTCAAACACCTTCAGCAGTTCGTCCCTCAGCCTTTCTGATGGGGAGTTCTGGATTATGTGGGCGTTTTTTCTTGCCCATCTGTCAAACTCCCTGTCTATTTCAAAATCAAGCTGTCCCGCTATCCTGTATCCCCTCAGTATCCTTACAGGATCTTCCTGAATGTTTTCGTAAGAAACAGGTCTGATCAGACCTTTCTGCAAATCTTCCAGTCCACCTGAAGGGTCAAAAAGCACCGTTTGGGAAGCCCCCAGACCTACAGCATCGTCAAACACTATTCCCATTGCGTTAACGGTAAAGTCCCTTTTCATCAAGTCCTGATCTATCCGTTCTATTATTGCCCTTTCCTTATCGTAAAAGTCCATCGTTTTATCAGCCATAATGTCCGATATATCAAGGTAAGAAAAATCAAAGCGGTACCTTACATCGTCCTCGTAAAACACGATGGTTGCCACTTCCTTTTCCTTTTCAAACTGGAAGATGTCCCCTTTGCCCAGAATTTCCCTGAACCGTTTTACAACCTGAATGGGAGGTGATGTTACTAAAAAATCAATATCTATCTTGTCCTTTATCGGTCTGTTTAACAGCCTGTCCCTTATCCAGCCCCCCACTATCAGGCAGACCGTATCCTTGCCCAGTGCTTTTGACAGCTGGTCAAAGTAGCTGTTGTAAAAAAGAAGACCGTGGACGTATTTGGTGTTTATCTCAAGGGGGATTTCTTCCCTTTCTTCCTTCGGTAAGGACTGCCTATGCAGTAGCTTTTCCAGTAATTTTTCTATTCCCAGCATTCTTCAATTATATCCTATTTTGGAAATTTTAGAGTAAGCCAGTGCCGTATCCTGCTTATTGCCTCCCTTAAGGTTATGTCTAACCTGCCATTTTTATCTTATATGTTTTCCCTTACAGTTTACAAGCGGGCTGTTTATAGGATATAATACATATCTTGATTTTTGCAGGTCGTTAATATAAATTATTTAGTCCTAAAGAAGGAGGTATAGATGGCACATACTCGCTCGGCAAGGAAGAGAATAAGGCAGTCGGCAAAGAGAAGGCAGTTAAACAGATACCACATATCCAGAATGAAAACTGCCATTAAGAAGATAAACGAAGCACTGAAGAACAAGGACGTTGAGACTGCGGAAAAACTCCTGCCGCTGGCACAAAAGCTGGCTTACAGGGCGGCGGCTAAAGGGGCAATACACAAAAACGAAGCGGCAAGAAGGGTCTCAAGGATATACAAAAAGGTTAACGCCGTAAAACAGTCCTTATCTGCATAAAAAAAGAGTGGCGGTGTAGCTCAGCTGGTTAGAGCACGCGGCTCATATCCGCGGAGTCGCAGGTTCAAGTCCTGCCACCGCCACCAGATTTAAAATGTGGTAGAGAAAAAATTCCTTAAAGCAATCAAAGATTTTAACCTCGTCAGTAAAGGGGACAGGATTTTAGTAGCCTTTTCTGGGGGGGTTGACTCCACAGTCCTTGCAAATCTTCTCCTCAAGTATCAGGACAGTCTGGGAATAGAAAAAATCGGCATAGCACACCTTAACCATACCTTAAGGGAAGGGGAGTCTGACAGGGACGAGGCTTTTTCAAAAAGTTTCGCAAGGGAAAAGGGATTACCTTTTTTTTCAAAAAAGATAGACATAAAAAGGACGGCGGAGGAAAAAGGGCTTTCCGTTGAGGAGGCGGCAAGGGAGGAAAGGTACGCCTTCTTAAAAGAGATAGCCGAAAAGGAAGGGTACAACAGGATAGCCACCGGACACCACCTAACAGACCTTACTGAAACGATGCTTCTGTGGTTTGTACAGGGGAACAGGAAAGGGATAAAGGGCTTTAAGCCTGCCGAAGGACTTGTAATAAGACCGCTTTACTACCTGACAAAGGAAGAAATAAAGGATTACGCCGCAAAAGAAGGTATAAAGTTCGTGGAGGACAGGACTAACCTTTCAACGGACATTCCGAGAAACCTGATAAGACACGAGGTAATACCTGTTTTGAAAAGGGTAAATCCCTCCCTTGAAAACTCAATGCTGACCGAAGCTTTCCTGCTACAGATGGACGACCAGTTCCTTGAGGAGGAGGCAGGGAAGGTTTCACAGAATTTTCAGGGGGAAAGTGTAAAATTGGAAGAGCTGAAAGCCTTGCCTCCCGCACTGGCGTATAGGGTGATTATAAGGTGGATTTACAGCAATACAGGGATTTATCCCTCTTACAGGAAGGTTTTGGAGGTTTTAAAACTGCTGGAAAAGTCCGGAGAAAAAAGGCTGTCCTTAGGCGGGGGCTTTACTCTGGTTAAAAGCTACGGCAGGCTTTACATTAAAAAAGAGGAGGACGGAAAGAAAGGCTATTCATACAAAATTGAACCGGGGCAGGAGATTTTTATCAAGGAAGTGGGATTAAAGCTAAAATGCTATACTGTAAGCGGTAAGGATTTTGATAAAGAAAAGCTTAAAAAAGAGAATAGGGTTGTCTGTTTTGACCTTCAAGGTGAGGAAAAGCCTGTTTTTACGGTAAGGAGCCGTAGGGAAGGGGATAGGTTCGTCCCTTTTGGGCACAAATCGGAAAAGAAGCTGAAGGACGTTTTGATAGACCTGAAAGTTCCCAGATATATGAGGGATACTATACCGATAGTTGAGTTTAGGGATAAAATATTATGGGTGGCAGGCTGGAAACGGTCTGCACACTATCCGATTACGGAAAATACGGAAGAGATGATTTGTTTTGAAATAAAGGAGGTCTGAAAAAGGTGCAGTTTTCAAGGAGCTTGTTTATATGGTTCCTTATAGGAGCTTTAATGATATTTGCCTTTAATATGCTCGGCACAAGGCAGATGGTAGATAACCGCGTTTCCTTTTCCGAGTTCATTGAGATGGTAAACGAGGGAAAGGTTGAGCAGGCTACCATAAAGGGCGAAGAGATAATAGCCATAACGAAGGACGGGAAAAAGATAGAGACCGTAATACCTGAAGGCTACAGCAAGATATACGACATACTTCAGGAAAACGGCGTGAAAATAAACGTTGTGCCTGCGGAAAAGACAGGCTGGCTGACAACACTGCTTATTTCGTGGCTTCCAATACTGCTGTTTATCGGTCTGTGGATATTTATGATGCGGCAGATGTCCGGCGGTTCAAACAGGGCTTTCTCATTTGCAAAATCAAAGGCGAAGGTCTATCTGGAGGAAAAGCCGAACGTTAAATTAGACGACGTTGCAGGTATGGACGAGGTAAAGGAAGAGGTAAAGGAAATAATCGACTATCTGAAGGACCCCCAAAGGTTTCAAAAGCTGGGGGGGAAAGCTCCAAAGGGTGTTCTGCTTTACGGAGACCCGGGAGTTGGTAAAACGCTCCTTGCAAAGGCAATAGCCGGCGAGGCTAACGTTCCTTTCATATCCATTTCCGGCTCTGACTTTGTGGAGATGTTCGTCGGTGTTGGTGCGGCAAGGGTAAGGGATTTGTTTGAAACGGCGAAAAAACACGCTCCATGCCTTGTTTTCATAGACGAGATAGACGCTGTTGGAAGGGCAAGGAGTGGTGTTGGCTTCGGCGGTGGACACGACGAAAGGGAGCAGACGCTTAACCAGTTATTGGTTGAGCTTGACGGTTTTGAGTCCGGGGAAGGTATTATCGTCATAGCCGCAACAAACAGACCTGACATACTTGATCCGGCACTTTTAAGACCGGGAAGGTTTGACAGGCAGATATCCGTGCCTAAACCTGACGTGAAGGGCAGGTACGAAATACTGAAGGTACACGTTAAGAAAAAGAAAATACCTCTTGACGATGATGTGGATTTGATGGTTATAGCCAGAGGTACTCCCGGATTTTCCGGTGCGGATTTGGCAAACATCGTAAACGAGGCGGCTTTACTTGCGGCAAGGAAAAGGAAAGACAAGGTCGGTATGAAAGAGTTTGAAGAGGCTATGGACAGGATAATGATGGGGCTTGAAAGGAAAGGTATGGCAATAACACCTGAAGAAAAAGAAAAGATAGCTTACCACGAGGTTGGACACGCAATAGTTAGCCTTATGTTTAAGGAGGCTGACCCTCTACATAAAGTATCTATCATACCGAGGGGAATGGCTTTAGGCGTAACAGTAAACCTGCCTGAAGAGGACAGGCATATATACTCTAAAAAAGACCTTATGGCAAAGCTCCACCAGCTTTTCGGCGGAAGGGCGGCAGAAGAAGTGTTTTACGGAAAGGACGGCATAACCACCGGTGCGGAAAACGACCTTATGAGGGCTACAGAGCTTGCATACAGGATTGTAGCCTCCTGGGGAATGACTGACGAGGTAGGTCCTATACACGTCCAGACCGCAAGGAACAACCCGTTTATGCCACAGCAAAGTCCACAGATCAGTGAGGAGACAGCCAGAAAGATAGACGAACAGGTTAACAAGCTGTTGAGGGAGACTTACGAAAGGACTAAAGACATAGTGGAAAGCTATAAGGACGCTATCGTTTCCGTCGTTGAACTGCTACTTGACAAGGAAACTATAACCTGTGATGAGATGGTGGCAATACTTGAAGAGTACGGCGTGCCTATAATAAACAGGTGCAGGAAATCGGTTGTTGAGGTAATATCGGACTCATCAGCACCGGACACGCTTCCCGGGGGAATAGATTGATAGACACACACGCCCATCTTGACATGCTTAAGTCGGAAGAAGACCTGAAGGAGAGCGTTGAAAAGCTTGACTACATTATTACGGTCGGCTGTGATAAGGAGGAAATACATAAGGCTGTGGATATTGCCGGTCGGTACGAAAACGTTTACGCCTCCATCGGATACCACCCTTACGACATAAAAGGTCTGAACGACGGGGACATACAGCTTCTTAAGGAGATAGCCCTTAAAGACGGTAAAGTGGTGGCTATAGGGGAAACGGGACTTGACTACTACAGGGACATAACACCAAAAAAGCTACAGTGGGAATTTTTTGAAAAACAGCTTACGCTGGCTAAGGAACTGAACCTGCCTGTGGTTATCCATTCCAGAAGTGCAAACAGGGATACGGTTGAAATACTCCGCCAGTTTGCCCCTTTTCCAGCCTCCGGCGTTCTCCACTGTTTCGGTGGGGATATGCTTATGATGGAGGAATGTGTGGAAATGGGCTTTTACATATCGTTTGCAGGAAACATTACCTATCCTAAGGCTGAAAACTTACGGCAGGTTTTGAAAAATACGCCGTTGGACAGGCTTTTACTGGAGACGGACAGTCCCTTCCTATCACCGCAGAAAAAAAGGGGAAAGCCTAACAAACCTTCAAACATATTTTACACACTGGAGTTCGTTGCCGATTTACTCGGAATGCCTCCAAAACAGCTTGAGGAGATAACTGACAGGAACGGGCTGGAGCTTTTTTCCCGTATAAAATCCAAAACCGCCGTAAGCTAAAACCTGCTGAAGGAGGGCGGGAGATGGAAAAGTACTCTGTTATTATTGTCGGTGGGGGTCCTGCCGGTCTGACCTGCGGCATAACGCTTGCATCTGCGGAAGGCAAGTTTGATTTTATGGAGGACAAACGGTTTCTTGTGATATACGAGGAGTATTCTGACCTTGACAAAGCCCTTTTAAACAACGTGCCTGCTGTGGAAAGGGGAACGAGGGGAAAAGACCTGCTGGAAAAAATCAGGAAACAGGCTTCCCAGTTCAGCAAGCTCACACTTACGGAAGGAAAGGTAGTGAAAGCCACAGGGGAAAAGGGCAGTTTTACTGTAGAGACGGAGGACGGAAGGGTTTTCCAATCTGACTACCTCGTTCTGGCTACAGGCTTCCACAGGTTTGACATACAGGGCTTGGACGTGAAGGTCGTTCCACACAGAAAATCCCCCCGTCCAAACAAGATAATGATAGAAAATAGGGACGGTAAGGTAAGGGAAGGTCTGTTCGTTGCCGGTCTGGTGGCAGGGGTCATTACGATGTACGCATCTGCCAGCGGTTCTGGAGCGGAAGTGGGCTGTAGCATACTGTCCG
>JAADDT010000091.1 GCA_013153765.1 Aquificota bacterium | reverse complement strand
TGGGAAACAGGGAGAAAGACCAGCTGAACTGGTACATAAAAAGCATAAAAGAAAGGAAAAAAGCCTTCCTTGGAGGTTTACACGGCGTTGAACACGCCCTTATCGGTATATACCCCCTTTACGCAATGAACGACAGATGGGACATAGGCGGTCTATCAACCCCTTTCTTTCCTGAGACCGGAAAACCTACCGTGTTTATATACGACGGTTATGAGGGAGGTGTTGGATACTCGGAAGTTGGATTTAACAGACTTGAGGAGATGATGGAAAGCACCTACAAAACAATCGCAAAATGCTCCTGCACCAGCGGTTGTCCCTCCTGCATATACTCGCCAAAGTGCGGAAACTCAAACGACTACCTTGACAAAACCGCTTCCATTCTCCTTTCTGCACGGATACTGAAGGAGTTCAAATCTTAAGGAGCTTTTTCTCTTCCTTTTTACGGCTTACAGCTTCCTCTATAGCCTTAAGCACGTCCATCTTCCTTTTTGAGGAGCACCACTGTGGAGCTATTAACTCGTCGTCCCCAGCCTCACCTGTAAGCCTGTGGACTATAATGTCCTCCGGCAGATGTTCCAGTATGTCAGCCACTATACGGGCGTACTCCTCCATCTGGAGAACCTGAAACTCGCCGTTTGCGTACTGCTTTGCCATTACGGTATGCTTTACCACGTGTAAGGGATGTATCTTTATCCCCTCTATAGGAAGGGCGGCTATAAGCTTTGCCGTTTCTATGTAATCCTCGTACTCGTCCCCGGGAAGTCCCACTATCATATGGGCACACACCTTTATCCCAGCTCTTTTTTTGGTCCTTAAAACAGCATCAACAAACTCGGATACCCCGTGTCCCCTGTTTATGTTCCGTAGCGTTTTTATGTTTGCCGTCTGGAGACCGTACTCTATCCATATTTCGGGCTTTTTTGCCGTGTAAGTTGCTATAAGGTCAAGCACCGGCTCCGGCACAACGTCCGGTCTGGTTCCTATGGACATACCTATTATTTCGTCGTACTCCATAGCCTTGTCGTAAATCTCCTTCAGCTTATCAACGGGAGCATAGGTGTTTGAAAACGCCTGAAAGTACGCTATGTACCCCTTTATGTTTTTAAACCTCCTTGAATAAAACTCCATTGACTTTTCTATCTGCTCTTCTACTGACTGCTTTGTCATTGCGTAAGGGCTGAAGGAGGTGTTGTTGCAGAAAGTACAACCCCCAAAAGCCACATAACCGTCCCTGTTAGGGCAGGTAAAACCTGCATCTATGGATATTTTTTGAATTCTTCCTCCGTACTTTTCCTTCAAGTACTGGTTGAACCTTACCATACTCTCTACCTGCACGATTTTTTAATGAAATATTCTACATTAATTTAAACGGTTGTTTACCGAATGCAACACTGTTTTGAAGGTTTTCCAAGGTAGTATCCCTGTGAGTAATCTATGTCCAGACTTTTTACCATTGCAAAAACGTCCTCGTTGTGGACGTATTCGGCTACAGTCCGTATCCCTAACTTGTGTGAAAAGTCCACGATGGTTGATACGATAACCTGAACGTAAAGGTCGTAAGGTAGCTGTTTTATTAAAGAGCCGTCAATCTTTATGTAGTCCGGCTCAAGGTTTACTATGTGTGAGTAGTTTGAATAACCGCTACCAAAGTCGTCAATGGCTATTTTCGCACCTAACTTTTTAACGTTTTTCACGAAGGAGTAAATCTGCTCGTAATTTTCTATACTTTCACTTTCCAGTATCTCAAAGGTTACCCTCCTTGCCACCTCCGGCTCTTTTTCTAATACCTGATATATGTAGTTTACTATCTCCCTGTCCGCAATGTCCTCACTGGACAGGTTTATTGAAAAATCCATGTCCGTATCCCTGAAGCGGGCAAAGGACTTTTCTATTACAGTCCTCGTTATTGCTCCGTAATACTTGGACTCTTTGGCTATGGGCATAAAGGTGGAGGGAGACAGCACGTTCCCTTCCCTGTCCCTTATCCTTACCAGGCACTCGTACTTCACTATCTCCCCCGTCCTGTTGTCAAATATGGGCTGGTAGTACAGGTCAACCCCGTTGTTGTTAATCGCATACTTGATAATGCGGAGTATCCGCAGGTTTTCCTCTATAAGCTTGGTAAGGTCAAGGTCAGAGGAGTATATCATATACTTTTCCCGCCTTTTCTTAACGTATTTTAGAACCATGTCCGCCTTTTCAAGGAGAGGCTTTTCGTAAGAGACGCCGGCTGACACGTTTATGGTCAGCTCAACATCAATCTCCCTGCTACCTTCCCTTAACTTGATTACGAACGTGTGGTTTTCTATCTCGTTTATCAGCTCCTCTACTATCTGTGCCGTTTTATCCCTCATGTTTTCGTAAAGAACCCCAAAGTCGTCAGCTCCGAGCCTGAAAACCTCAGCCTTTATCCCCTTTTTGTCAAAATAGCTTTTTATAAAACTGCCGAGTTTTACGAGAACCTGATCCCCAAACTCACTGCCGTACAGGTCGTTAATGTGCTTAAAGTTGTCTATGTTAATGAGAACAAGCGTAGGCTCTTTGTAGTTCCTTTCCCGAAGGAAAAAAGCCTTCCTGTTTGGCAGTCCGGTAAGCTCGTCGGTTATAACCTTCATTTCAAGGTTTTTCTGTAGCCTTTTCAGTAGATTGTTTGTGTATTCCAGTTTTATCAGCAGTGATGCAAGGTATCCCAGAACCACCAGAAAGAGAGCTGTTGAGCCGATGCTTATGGCACTGATAACCTTCATCTCCCTGTCAGTTTCCATTATGAAGGTCTCTTTAAGCCTGTTTATTATCTGTATGTCCCTGTTTTTCTCCAGTATGTACTCAAGCTTTTCGTAGTATATGGGAAAGCTTTTTACGAAAACGTTCAGATGGGAAAGGAGTATGTTGTGGAACTGCTGGAGTTTTTCGTCCTTGAATGAGAACTTTTTTAGCCTCTGTATGTCCTGATAAAGCTCGTTAAGGAAGGTTTTGTCCTGACTGTTTTTTATCAGGAAAAGTGATGATATTATCCTGTTAAGCAGTAAGAAGTATTCAACGTCCGGCTTTTCTACCATCTGTATGTATTTGAGGGAAAGCGTAGGTATGTAAATCTGGGAGTTTTTTATCAGTGAGTTTACAGTCTCAAACTGGTGTATGGCGTCAACCTTCTTTTTAAACTCCCTTTCGTATTCCTCAAGCACCTTTTTTGACTGTTTGTGTGTTATGTCGCTTAAATGCCTTTCCTTCAGCCTTTTTATGTTTTTTTCTATCTGGGAAACGGATTTATAAATCTCGTCGTAATTGTAGTAAAGGTAAAAACTGCTTTTCAGAACATCACTTTCTATCTTGTACTCGTTTTTTTCAATGTCTTTTATAATGTCAAGCGTCTCCGCTGACTTTTCCAGAAAATCCTTGTTCAGGTGGTTAAAAAGGACAAGCCCGAACGTAACGAATATTGCCAGTGCTATTACAAAATAAAGCTTTTTCACCGCTCCCCTTCGCCCTTCAGTATTTCAGGCAACTCTCCCCTTAAGGTTTTTAAAAACGCCACCAGAAGCTCCAGTTCCTCCTCCTCAAGCATAAAACCAAGGTTGTAGTATGCCATCAGTTGCACCGCATTTTCCAGCGTCTTAACGCTCCCGTCGTGGAAGTAAGGATGTGTACAGTCTATATTCCGAAGTGGCGGTACCCTGTAAACATTCTTATCAAACTCCCTTCCGGTTATCCTGTACCTGTCCGGATTGGAAGGATGCCACGGATACGGCTTAACCAACCCTATTTTCTGGAAGGAGTTTCCACCTAAATTTATGCCGTTATGACAGCTTATACAACCTAATTTTTTAAACAGCTTGTACCCTTCCTTTTCCTTTTCAGAAAGAACCTCTTCCCCCCTTAAGTACCTGTCAAACCTGCTGTTTGGAGTAATAAGTGCCTTTTCAAACTCAACTATAGCATCAACAACCATATCAAACGTTATCCTGTCAGTGCCGTAAACCTTCTTAAACAGCTTTTTATAGTAGTCGTGTTTGTTGAGACGCTCCTCTATCTCCTCCTGCGTAATGTTCATTTCAGAAAAACCGCGGATAGGCTCAAGTATTTGCTCCCTCAGAGTTTTAGCTCTCCCGTCCCAGAAAAAGCGGAAGTTAAACCTGACGTTGTAAACCGTAGGCGTGTTGACCTTACCTTTCCTGTCCCCAAAGCCTTTTGCTATCGGTCTGTGGTCTGTTCCGCACTTCTGGTAAAGGTCGTGGCAGTAAGCACAGGAAGTCCTCCTGTCCTTCGCCAGTATAGGGTCGTGGTAAAGGAGCTTCCCTATCTCTGCCTTTTCCCTGTCGTACGGCACCCTTTCCGGTATGGGCTGTACCGCTTCATAACCTATTGAGAAAGAAGCCAGCAGGAGGACAATAAGGTAAGTGATAACCATATTATTTATAATATATGCTTTATTATAAGTTCTGTCATCTCCTTTGTGTTTACCCTTTTCGTCCCCGGAGACCATATGTCCCCAGTTCTGTAGCCTTCCTCAAGCACCTTATCAACAGCGTTTTCTATATCCCTTGCCGCCTCAGGTAGCTTACAGGTAATATCAAGCATCATTGCGGCTGACAGTATCATCGCTATCGGATTGGCTATTCCCTGTCCTGCAATGTCCGGAGCAGAACCGTGTACAGGCTCGTAAAGGGCATGTTTTTCCCCTATTGAAGCTGAAGGTAGCATTCCCAGTGAGCCTGTCAAGGCTCCCGCCTCATCGGAAAGTATGTCCCCAAACAGGTTTCCAGTAACTATCACATCAAAGTCCTTCGGTCTCCTTACAAGTTGCATTGCACAGTTGTCCACGTACATATGCTCAAGCTCAACGTCAGGATAGTCGCTGTGGAGATTTGTTATAACCTCCCTCCACAGGGCGGACACCTCAAGCACGTTTGCCTTATCAACGCTGGTAAGCTTTTTCCTTCTTCCCCTTGCAATGTCAAACGCAAGCCTGCCTATCCTTTCTATCTCGTGCTGGTGGTAAACCATCGTGTTGTAGCCGACCTTTTCCCCGTTCCTTTCCTCTATTCCCCTCGGTTCTCCAAAATATATCCCTCCGGTAAGCTCCCTTATAACAAGCAGGTCAACACCTTTTATAAGGTTTTCCTTTAAGGGAGAGGCGTCAAGTAATGCTGTGTAAGCCTTTCCCGGTCTGAGGTTTGCAAACAGACCAAGCTCCTTCCTTATACCTAAAAGACCCTTTTCAGGTCTTTTATCCGTCGGCAGGTCGTCCCACTTTTCCCCACCTACAGCGGCAAGGAGAACGGCGTCGCTTTCCTTTGCCATTTTCAGCGTTTCTTCAGGTAAAGGACTGCCTGTCTGGTCTATAGCCGCCCCGCCTATAAGACCTTCCTGAAACTCAAACTGCACATCGTATTTCTTGGAAACGGCTTCAAGAACCTTAACAGCCGCCTCCATTATTTCAGGTCCTATTCCGTCTCCCGGAAGTAGCAAAATCTTACAGCTCTTTTTCATCAAAAAACCTCCTTATCTGAATTTAAGACTGATGTCAAGCCAGCGGGCAGAATGTATCAACGCCCCGGACGATATGAAATCTACCCCCGTAAGGGCGTAATCCCTGATGTTTTCAAGCGTGATGTTCCCGGACACCTCAAGCTTTTTTCTTTTGCCGTTGAGCTTTACAGCTTCCCTTACCTGCTCCACGCTGAAGTTGTCAAGCATCACCACGTCCACCCTGTCCAGACCAACCGCCTCCTCCAGCTGGTTAAGGTCCGACACCTCAACCTCCACCTTAACCATAGGCGACACCCTGTCCCCTATCTGTTTTACCGCTTCCGTTATACCGCCTGCAAGGGCTATGTGGTTGTCCTTTATTAGAACCATGTCGTAAAGGGCAAAACGGTGGTTTTTTCCTCCCCCGACCCTTACTGCGTACTTTTCAAAGGCACGGAAGCCGGGAGTGGTTTTCCTCGTGTCAAGCAGAACCGCTCCAGTGTCCTTTATCCTTTCAACGAACCTGCGTGTGTTAGTGGCAATGCCGGACAGCCTTTGCATAATGTTCAGCATCACCCTTTCCCCTTTCAGCAGGGACTTTCCACTGCCGACGACAGTGGCTATAATGTCCCCCTTT
>JAADDT010000023.1 GCA_013153765.1 Aquificota bacterium | reverse complement strand
AGGAAAAAGCCTATCCTGTCCCCTTCAACACGGCAGTCTTCAGCCTTTACGAACGTTTTCCTGTAGCTACCTTTTATCTTCAGGCTTTTCAGCCTTTCTAGTAGCTGTTCAACCGTAAAGCCTTCTACTTCAGCCACTTGGGAATAGACAGCCCTCTCCCTTTCCGACAGCTTTACCTTGTATCCCAGTAATGGGAAAAAGCGGACAAAACTTCCCATAAGAGTATCGTAATCCGTATCCGGTATAAAGTAAGACCTGCCCTCCTCAATTAGACGGTAGCCCTTAAAACTTTCCTGAAGCATCAGGGATACTGCCCTGTTCCACAGGTGGCTTAAATAGGCGTCTATGTAAAAGTTTTGAAGCCAGCTTAAACTTTTCCAGCTTACGCCTGTGGACAGTTCCTTCATCAACTTTTTACCTTTCAACACGTTCCTCCCCGTCCTCTGCAGGTCGTAGTAGTTTATCAGCCAGTCCTGTTTCTTTAGCCTGTGTCCTTTTAGCCTTATTGAAAAACGGTTTCCTTTAAGGTGTCCTATCCTTATTTTTTTGTTTATCCTTCCCAAAAAAACCAGCCCGAAGAAAGAGCCATCAGCCTTTTTTTCAAAAACAGTATCTCCCAAAAAATTCCCGGACGACGCGTATTGGAATGTTATTGCGTTTTTGTCCTTCAAGCCTGCATAAGACAGACCGTATCTGACGGCTATGTCCCTCGTGTTCAGGTTTCTTTTAATCAGCAGATAAAGGTAATGCTTTCCCTTTTCGTCAAGGGAAAACTCCGCCACTTCCTTAACTATAAAGTCTTCCGGCTTTTCCTTAACCTTCCAGTTGAATGTTAGTTTTTCCATAGCCCAGTTTTGAAAAAGATTTAAAGTGTAATATAATAACACTTTGATAACCTATCAGGAGGACTTGTATGAAAATACCAGCAAGGCTGGTAGAAAGGATAGTAAACAACATAGCAAAAGAGCTGATAGAAAAACATTACATAGAGGCGGAAAACGAAGAAGAGTTCAAAAAATCCCTGTTTGAGATAATAAACACGGCTATTTTGGAAGAAAAAGAGATAGAAGAAGAGGCTGAAAGGCTTGTGGAACAGCACCTCCACCTGATAGAGACGGAAGACATCAGGTACAGGACGGCAGTCCTGAAGGTAAAAGAAAAGCTGGCTGACGAAAGGAACATACACCTTGATCCTGAAGAAAGGATGAACCAGATAGCCCACAAAATAAAAAAATACATAGAAACGGACAATTCCATAGAAATATTTGAGCATCCCAACAAGATAAGAAGGAAGGTTTTTGACATTTTGAAACAGCTGGTAAAGGAAGAAAAAGAGATAGACAGGGAGGTAAGGCAGAGGATAAAATCTTACTCCCGTAAAATCATAGAAGGCACTCCCGAATGGAGGATACTTTACAACAGAATTTACGAGGACGCCCTTAAAAGAAGGGGACTTCTTTAAAGTTCGCTTTATATTTACATTCGGTTATTCTATAATAACCTTTGTCTGGAAAGGGGAGGACTGTTTTACAGGCGAATACGCTTTACGCGGCTGATGGCTCTTTCATAAAAAACTTTAAAACACAGGAGGGTTTAGTATGAAGAAAACACTGCTTTCTTTCGGACTGGCTTCAGCACTGTTTACGACAGCTGTTGCAGGCGGTTCAGGAGACTGGAGCTACCACGGTGAGACAGGTCCCGAGCACTGGGGAGACCTGAAGGAAGAGTATATTATGTGTAAAATCGGTAAAAACCAGTCTCCCGTTGACCTGAACAGGATTGTTGAAGCCGAGCTGAAGGACCTGAAGATTGACTACAAGGCTGGAGCCGTATCCATCGTAAACAACGGACACACCATAAAAGTGTCTTACGAGCCGGGAAGCTACATTGAGGTTGACGGCATAAAGTTTGAGTTAAAACAGTTCCACTTCCACGCTCCCAGTGAGCACAAAATAAAAGGGAAACAGTATCCTTTTGAAGCCCACTTCGTCCACGCAGACAAGGACGGAAACCTTGCGGTTATAGGCGTTGTTTTCAAGGAAGGAAAGCCAAATCCTGTTATAGAAAAGCTGTGGAACAGTATGCCTACGGAAATAGGTAAGGAAGTAAAGCTTGCCCACAAGGTTAACGCCTACAACCTTTTACCTAAAGAGAAAGACTACTACAGGTATAGCGGTTCACTTACCACTCCTCCATGCTCGGAAGGTGTAAGGTGGATAGTGATGGAAGAGGAGCTTGAAATGTCCAAGGAGCAGATTGAGAAGTTCAGAAAGCTTATGGGAGGAGACACAAACAGACCTGTCCAGCCGTTAAACGCAAGGGTTATACTTGAGGAGGAATAAAAAACCAACAGCCCCCTTTACGGGGGCTTTTTTTGTTATAATCTAAAGCCGATGATAGAAAAACTGTCTGAAATGTTTGAGCTTCAGGAAAGGCTGAACAGAAGAATTAACGAAAACTGGCGTCAGTTAAGGACAGAGGAGGACTTTGCAAGAGCTACTTGGATAGAGTGTGCGGAGCTTGTTGACAGCCTTCCGTGGAAGTGGTGGAAAAAACAAGAGCCGGACATGGAGAACGTCCAGATAGAAGTGGTTGACATCTGGCACTTCATAATGTCTTACATTCTTCTAAAAAATCCCCTGCCACAGGCTTTGGAAAGTGAAGCTGTAAAGCTTTTTATGAAAGGCGTTAACGAAGACTTTACACACCTGAACATAGACGGTGCAAAAATAAACCACTACCTTGGTGAAACGGACAGGTACAAAAAAATCGTATACCTTACCGAAAGGGTGGCGGAAAGTTTCCTTAAGCAGGATTTGGAGGAAGGGAGTTTTTTCTTTGGACTGCTGGTAAAAAACACCATTTCCATGGAAAGGCTGTACCTCCTTTACATAGGTAAAAACATACTTAACCACATAAGGCAGGAAAAAGGCTACAACGAAGGTAGCTACAAAAAGACGATAAACGGTATTGAAGACAACCGGTATCTGCTACAGATTGTTAATCAGGTATCGGACAAAAACCAGCTTGAGAAGAAACTGAAAGAACTATTTAATCACATACACCAATAGGAGGATTGGAAAATGGACCCAACAGGGGCACTATGGATTAACCAGCTGTTCTGGTTGATATTCCTGCTTTTACTGATTATGCCTATGATAAAAGCCCAGACGCTTGAGTGGAGCAGGGAAAGGCTTATCAGAGCAATTGAGGAAAAGAGAAAGTCAAGGGTTATCACAATGATCCACCGTCAGGAGACACGCTCCTTCTTAGGCTTCTTTATGATGAGGTTCATCACTATTGAGGACTCGGAGCAGGTTTTAAGAGCTATCAGAATGACGCCGAAAGACCTGCCGATTGACTTTATCATACACACGCCGGGAGGTCTGGCTTTAGCCGCAACGCAGATAGCAAACGCACTGGCAGACCATCAGGCACCGGTTAGGGTTATAGTTCCCCACTACGCAATGTCCGGAGGAACGCTTATAGCCCTTTCTGCCGACGAGATAATAATGGACGAACACGCAGTTCTGGGACCGGTTGATCCACAGCTTGGACAGGAACCGGCGGCTTCCATCGTAAAGATAAAGGACATAAAGGACCCTAACGAGATAGACGACACCACTTGGGTAAAGATAGACGTAGGCGAAAAAGCATTAAAACAGATGTTTGACAACGTTAAACAGCTACTTCTGAAAAAAGGCTATCCGGAGGAGACGGCTGTAAGGATAGCGGACGAGCTTTCCACAGGTAAGTACACACACGACTATCCCCTTACTGTGGAAAAGTTAAGGGAGTTAGGTCTGAAGGTTTCCACAGACGTGCCGGAAGAGGTTTACGCCCTGATGGACCTGTATCCACAGCCTACAGGAACGCCTTCAGTCCAGTACATACCTGTCCCTTACCAAAGACCGGGCAGTAGCCAGCCGTCAACAGGCAACAAGCAGTGAACGACTTTAAGAAGAAAGAGCTTATACTGAAAATAAGGGACATATTTTTAACGGGACTGTTCGTATTCATACCGATAGCCATTACCGTCTGGATAGTGGTATGGCTGTTGTCCTTCGTTAACAATCTGGTTCTGCCGGTTTTACGGATTGTACTGCCTATTCCCAACATACCGGGAATAGGCATTATTATCACCGCAATTATCATATTCCTTATAGGTCTGATTGCCCAGAACTACGCCGGAAGGAAGCTTATAGAGTTATGGGACAGCTTCATTAACAGAATTCCCCTCGTAAGGTCTATATACCTTGCCGTCAAGCAACTTATGGAAAACCTGTTTAACACCAGAGGGACAGGAAAGTTTAAGGAGGTCGTGCTGGTAGAGTTTCCACGGAAGGGAATGCTTTCCATAGGCTTTGTGGCAAACACGGTCAAAATAGACGAAGACAAGTACTATCTGGTTTACGTTCCGACAGCCCCAAACCCCACTTCCGGATACACCGTTTTCGTGCCTGAAGAGGAGATTTACAGGACAGACCTTACGGTTGAGGAGGCTACTAAAATAATCCTGTCCGGCGGACTTGTGGCTAAAGAAAAAATCAGACCTGAGTAAGAGGGTGTGGAGGAAATCCGTGTTTCTTCCTGTAAGCGTTTACCGTGTTAAGCAGTAGCGTTGCCACAGTCATAGGTCCAACACCGCCCGGAACGGGAGTGATGGCTGACACCTTATCCTTGAGTGTTTCAAAGTCCACATCACCTACAAGCCTGCCGTCCTCAAGCCTGTTTATCCCCACGTCCACGACAACAGCCCCTTCCTTCACCATTTCCGCCGTTATCAGCTTTGGCTTTCCAACGGCAACTATCAGTATGTCAGCCCTCGTCGTATAGGATTTCAGGTCTTTTGTGTTTATGTGGCAGACGGACACGGGAGCTTCCTCGTTTTTCAGGAAAAGGAGTGCCATAGGCTTTCCAACTATGTTGCTTGCCCCCACAACCACCACATCTTTTTTGAAGGTTTGTATTTTGTAGTGCTTTAGCATTATCCATATGCCTAAAGGTGTGCAGGGAATTACGCCGTCTGACTTGCCTGTGGCTAACTTTCCCATGTTTTCAGGGTGGAAGCCGTCAACGTCCTTTTCAGGACTGATGGTTTCTATTATTTCCTGCGTGTTTATGTGTGAAGGGAGAGGTAGCTGTACCAGAATGCCGTCTATTTCAGGGTCGCCGTTGAACTTACCTATCAGGTCTGTAATTTCCTGCTGGGAGGTATTTTCAGGCAGGTTAAAAACCATAGAGTTTATGCCCACTTCCTTACAGGCTTTCCTTTTGTTTTCCACGTAAACCTTACTTGCAGGGTCGTCCCCTACCAGAACTACCGCCAGTGCAGGGTTTCTCATTCCCCTCTGCAGGTAGCCCCCTATTTCCTTTTTCAATTCCTGCCTTATTTTACGGGCAACTTCCCTGCCGTCAAGTATTAAAGCCATTACGACTCCTATATGAAAAATTTTTCCTTAAGGGACATTGAGGTGGCGGTATCCAGTATTCGGGAAATCCTGCACAGAACGAGCTGTCCGTCCCTTTTCAGCTTACCTTCGTAAAAGGGAAGCCTGTTAACGCTGACCAGTAAAGCAGGGTCTCCAATCTCTATTTCCATTCCCGGCTTGAGCCGGTTTGCGTCCAACTCTTCCAGAGTAAGGAAAACCTCAAGATTTACTTTTATGTTTCCTGCCAACCGCTTTCCCCTACCGACGTGCTAACCTAATTATACCAGAGGTAAGCTACCTGTTTAACAGGTAGTTTTTGAGCCTTTCAACACCTTCCTTCAGGTGTTCAACATCACGGGTATAGGCAAACCTTACGTACCTGTCCGTCCTGTTCTGCCCAAAGTCAACGCCGGGAGTTATTGCCACGTGAGTTTTTTCCAGTATTTCCTTCGCAAATGCGTACGAGTTGTCCGAATACCTGCTGACGTCAGCCCATATGTAGAAAGCCCCTTCAGGCACAGCGTCTATCTCAAACAGTGTTTTCAGCTGGGAAAACAGGAAATCCCTCCTTTCCTTGAATACCTGCCTGTTTTTCTCCAGATGCCCGTAATCAAACGAGCCCATTGCGGCGTACTGGCTTATGGTTGAAGGTGAGATGAAAACATTCTGCATCACTATTTCCGC
>JAADDT010000021.1 GCA_013153765.1 Aquificota bacterium | reverse complement strand
TAATCATCTCCAAAAACTGTGAAGCTTGAAAGCGGGGTATGAAACTTTTTACAGGGTGGTATTTGTCTTCAAAAGGGTGGTAAAACTGTATTTCCTGTAGCTTCAGGTACCTTTCCTTCCCTATGTTGATTACACCGCTGAAGGACTGGCTTATAAACTCCCAGTAATTGGTCGTTTCTCCAAGGAGTGTTATTTCAAGGAACAGGCTGTCTCCTTCTTTTAATTTTTCCCGCGTATAAGGTGGTCTCATCACGTATTTTGAAGGCTTGTTCAGTATGCTTTCTGTTTCAAAAATCGTGGTGTATGGGCAGGTCATCTTAAACTCACATTGGCGGCACTCTGTAAATGGCTTTATACAGACGGTTTTTTTAAGCCTTCTGCCTAAAATCCCTCTAAAAGCCGAACCTAAAAAGTAAGGTGGCGTAAAACTGTTTAAAGCCTGAAATCTGTATCTGATGGTAGAAAACTCAAAATCAAACATAATCCACCTGTCAGGTTTCTTGTAAGTTTAATCCACAATAAGACAGGGTTTCAAGGAGGTTTTCCGGCAGGCTGACTTTTCCGGCTGTTGTTTTTATTTATAATTAAGAGGACAGGGAAATAATTTAAGGAGGGTTTTGGAATGGGAAAGGTGCTTGTTTTGTACGACAGTCAGACAGGGCATACGAAAAAGATGGCGGAGTACGTGTTTGAAGGTGCTTCAAAGTTTCCCGTTGAGGTAAGGCTCAAGTCCGTTGATGAGGCTACGAAGGAGGACGTTCTGTGGTGTGACGGCGTTGCTGTGGGTAGTCCTACACATCTTGGCGTAATGTCGTGGAAGATGAAAAAGTTCTGGGACGACCTTGTTGACCACTGGGGTGAGATAGACGGGAAAATCGGGTGTGCTTTTTCCTCCGCCGGAGGCTGGGGCGGTGGCAACGAGATTGCCTGTATGTCCATACTGACAATGCTGATGAATTACGGCTTTCTGGTTTTCGGCATCACGGACTACACCGGCGAAAAGTTCACCCTCCACTACGGTGCGGTCTGTGCCGGTGAGCCGAGGAAGGAGGAGGAGATAGAAGCCTGTAGAAGGCTGGGCGAAAGGCTTGCACAGTGGGTACTGATATACGTTGACGGCAGGAAGGAGTATCTGGAAAGCCTTAAAAAAGGCTGACATTTTTCATTTGATTTTCGTAAAATCTGCATAAAATATGGGAAATAAAAGTTTTTAGAGGTGTTATGGAAAAGCTGAAGGTGGCTTTTACGACTTTAGGGTGTAGAATGAACCATTTTGAGACCTCCGCAATGGAGGAGGCGTTTGAAAGCAAGGGATACCAGCTTGCTGACTTTAAGGACAGGGCGGACGTTTATGTGGTCAATACCTGCACCGTAACAAACGACGCTGACAGAAGCTCCAGAAAGGCTCTCCGTCAGGCAAAAAGGAGAAATCCTGACGCCGTCGTGGTGGCTACAGGCTGTTATGCACAGGTCTCACCTGAGGAGATAGCCGGTATGGAGGAGGTTGACCTTGTTATAGGCAACTCCCATAAGACGGCTGTCCTTGAGATAGTGGAAAACTACATTAACGAAAACAGGCAGAAAAAGGTTTTTATAGAAAACATATTCAGGAAAAACAGCTTTGAGACCTTTTTTATAAGCACGTTTTACGAAGGGACAAGACCTATACTGAAGGTTCAGGAAGGTTGCAACAGCTTTTGCTCCTTCTGTATCATTCCCTTTGCTAGAGGCAAGGTAAGAAGTGCAGGTGTTGATGAGGTTGAAAGGCAGGTTAAAGCTCTCGTTGACAGAGGGTTTAAGGAGATAGTCCTTACAGGAACACAGCTGTCCCAGTTCGGCGTTGACAGGAAAGAAAGCCTTTACGACTTACTGAAAAGGCTGGTGAAGGTAAAGGGTCTTTACAGGATAAGGCTTTCCTCCATGGGCGTTAACGAGATGGGAGACGGTCTTATAGACCTGATAACCTCCGAAGAAAAGGTAGCTCCACACTTCCACATATCCCTCCAGTCGGGAGACGAAAAGGTTTTAAGGGACATGAAAAGGGATTACACACTTTCCCAGTACGAAAGGGTTGTAAGGAAGATAGTGGAAAGAAGACCTGAAACGGCTGTGGGAACGGACGTTATAACCGGTTTTCCTACGGAGGACGGAAGGGCTTTTGAAAACAGCTACCGTTTTGTAAGCTCCATGCCTTTTGCGTACATACACGTTTTCCCTTACTCCCCAAGGAAAGGAACTTACGCAGAAAGGCTCGGAGACAGGGTGTCAGGACAGGAAAAGAAAAGAAGGACAAAAATGATGATACAGCTGTCTGAAGAGAAAAACAAAGCCTTCAGGGAAAGGTTTTTAGGAAAGGATATGGAAGTTCTGATAATATCACAGAAGGACGGCAAGAAGGTAGGGCTTACGGGAAATTACATACACGTAGCCTTCAGCTCGGACAAGCCGGTTAACAGTATTACCACCGTAAGGCTTACGCAGGTGGGTAGTGGAAGGGAGGATAATACAGGTAAAGAGGTTCTTTAGGTGGTAAAGCAGGTAAGGGTTATTATAGACGGCGACATTAACCGTATAGACGAGGATAAGCTTACAGAGATGCTGACCGCAGGTTTTGAAAGGGAAGGGTATCTACCTGCTGACAAGCCGGTGGTCGTAAGGGAAGGTAAGGTAAGCTCAATAAGGGCAGTGGAGTTGGACACGCAGGAGGAGGTTGAGATTTATGCACTTGCACAGGTTTTTAAAAAGGACGGCAAGGTAAAGACTGTAATCACAGGCAGAGTAGTATAGAATAATTGGTAAATAACAAAGTGGAGGAAAGGTATGGAAAAGGTAAGGCTGTTGAAAAAGCTGATAACCGCAATAAGGGAGGGTGATTACGACGAGGTACACAGGCTCGTTGAGATTGTTAAGGTTGACGTTAACAAACCTTACGAATACGACGGGACGCCACTCCACGTTGCGGCTAAAGAGGGTGATGTGGAAATGGTAAAGTACCTGATAGAACAGGGTGCGGACGTGAACGTTAGAGGTGCTTTTGGAGAAACGCCTCTCCACATTGCCGCAGATAGAGGTTTTACGGAAATAGTCCGCATACTCCTTGAAAACGGTGCTGATCCGAACGCTCAAAGCAACGAAGGTAATACGCCTCTCCATCTGGCGGTAATATCAAGCTCGGCTGACATAGGCTACGAGTTGCTGAAAGCCGGTGCCAATCCGAACATAAAAAACAACTTTGGAAAAACGCCTATTGACATAGCAAAAGAGTTAAACGACGAAAAAATGCTGAAAATACTATCTTGAAGGAGGCAGTATGGGAAGAATAGCTGTTTTACTGGCAGTATTCGTTCTTGTTGGGAAGGTTTTTGCCTATACGGACATCACGCCTGAAGAGTTCCAGAAGCTTATGGAGGACAAGGACGCAATAATCCTTGACGTCCGTACACCTGAAGAGTTTGCAAAGGACGGGCATATCAAAGGTGCAAACCTGATACCTGTCCAGCTTTTCAAGTACATATACCTTGAAGGCTTCAGGGACAAGAAGGTTCTGGTTTACTGTAGAAGCGGGAACAGAAGTAAGTCCGCAAGCCAGAAGTTGGAGGAGATGGGCATCAAGCAGGTTTACAACCTGAAAGGTGGCATAAAGGCGTGGAAGGCTAAAGGTCTTCCTGTTGAGTACGGCTGGAAGTGATCTTTTCGTAAATCCTGTCCTGTAGGCGGAACATCTTTTCCGCCTCCGCAGGACAACCTTCGTGGTCGTATCCTAACAGGTGTAAAATGCCGTGTGTTAAAAGCCTTACGACCTCGTCCCTGTAAGGAATTCCTATCTCTTCAGCCTGCCTTTTTGCGTAAGGCAGTGATATAACCACGTCCCCAAGTATCCTGTACCTGTATGCAGGCGGTTTTTCGTCTATGGGAAAGGAAAGGACGTCCGTAGGTCTGTCTTTTTTCCTCCATTCCTTGTTAAGCTGTCTTATCGTTTCGTCGTCAGTAAGGGTGATGCTCAACTCCCCGTCGTTTATGTGCATCTCTTTCAGGATTTTGTCAGCCACTTCCTTTACGAACTTTTTCGTTATCTGCCTGTCGTAAATGTCTTTACTTATTAGTATTCTGTTCATTTTCCCTTTCCTTTTCGTACCTGTCGTATGCGGTTATTATCCGCTGGACTACAGGGTGTCTTACCACGTCCTTTTCGGAAAACCTGCATATACCTATCCCTTTAACGTCCTTCAATACCTGAAGGGCTTCAACCAGACCTGACTGGGATACTTTAGGCAGGTCTATCTGGGTAATGTCTCCGGTTATTACAGCCTTTGAACCAAAGCCTATACGGGTAAGGAACATCTTCATCTGCTCTCTGGTGGTGTTCTGTGCCTCGTCCAGAATAATAAACGCGTCGTTTAAAGTTCTGCCACGCATAAAGGCAAGTGGTGCTATCTCTATTATGTTTTTTTCCAGCATGTCCTTTATCTTTTCAGGGTCAACCATTTCGTAAAGGGCATCGTACAAAGGTCTCAAATACGGGTCAACCTTTTCCGTAAGCGTTCCCGGAAGGAAACCGAGTTTTTCTCCCGCTTCCACAGCCGGTCTGGTAAGTATTATCCTGCTTACCTTCTGCTGTTTCAGGTAAGAAACAGCCATAGCCATAGCAAGGTAGGTTTTACCTGTTCCGGCAGGTCCGACGCCGAAGGTGATGTCGCTTTTTTTGATAGTGTCTATGTAAACCTTCTGGGAAGGAGTTTTTGCCATTATTGGCTTTTTCCTGTAGGTAAAAAGGATTGTTTCGTAGTCTTCCCCTTCGGTCTTAACGGGAATTTCCCTGTTCCTGTAGCCTATTGCTATGTTCCTGACGTCCTGAGGTGATAGGTACCTGCCTTCCTCAAAGTGGGTGGCTATCCTGTGGAGAAAGTCTTCAAACCTGTCAACGTTTTCCTCAGAACCTTCCGCTATCAGGCTCGTTCCCCTTGCGAATATGTCTATGCCGAATATGTCTTCAAAATACTTAATGTTTTCGTCCCTGTTGCCTACAATACTCCAGAATGCGTCCTGCGGTATTTCAACTTCCAGTTTTAAAATCGTCCAATCCTCCTTTTTACAGTTTTTCCTATGGATAATTTATTCATTTTTATAAACTTTCAAGGCTACAGTGAAAACCAGCCTTCCGGCGGTTGTATGTGTATCTGCCTGTTTTTCCTGTCAACTTGCTTTACAAACTGGTTTATGAAAGGCAGGTGTCTTGTCTTTTCGTCTGCACACTTTATTATCAGGTACGCCGTTGACAGCCTGTCGTCAACCTTTACCACCTTTCCTATTTTTTTGCCGTTGAATATAACGTCCGCATCAAGGATTTCGTACTCGTAAAATGTGTCCCTGCTTAGCTGTGGCAGTTTTGAGGCTTCCACGTAAAAGTACCTGTGTTTTATTTTTTTTGCCTTGTCAAGGTCGTCGTATCCCTTAAAGCGTATCAGACCTTTTTTCTTTGAGTACGCTTCCACCTGTAGCGGTTCAAAACCGCCGTCTTTCGTTTTTACGTAAACCGTTTCCGGCAGTTTAAAGTTAGGCGGGAAAACTTCAACCTTCAGGTCTCCCCTTACTCCGTGCGTGCCGTGTATCTTTCCGGCAATGACCATCTCTTCCTTCAGGGTCATTTTGCCTGACCTCTCCTTACGGCTATGTTTATTTCCTCCACGCCGTTTCTTTTTGCTATGTCCATCAGCCTTACCACCTTGCCGTACTCAACACGCCTGTCCGCTATTATTACCATAGCCTTTGCCTGTTTTTCCTGTAGGTACTGGGCTATCTGGTTTTCGTCAACCTTTTTGTTTCCTATGTAGTAGTTTCCGTCCTTGTCAACAAACACCTTAACAGGCTCAACGGCTGTTTTTTCCGCAACGGCTTTCGGCAGTTCAACGTTTATGGAGGACACAGGTGCAAGGGTGCTTACTATCCCAAGGAAGAGTATGATAATAAAGGCAATGTCAACGAGGGCTGTCATGTCAACCACAAATCCCCTGTCTTCCGTAGAAAGGTACTTTCTGAAGTTCATCACTGCTTACCTTCCCTGTTTAGTTCAAGGAGTTGGTAAACAAGCTCGGTGGCAAGGTTTTCCAGCTGTGATACGATGAAGGCGAGTTTTGACTTGAAGTACCAGTAGGCGGCAAGGGAAGGTATTGCTATGGACAGACCGAATGCGGTTGTTATAAGTGCCTGTGATATGCCTGCGGACAGTATTTCCGGATTACTCAAACCTTCTACGGAAAGGGCTTCAAACACCTGTATCATACCTGTAACCGTTCCTAAAAATCCAAGTAAGGGTGCTATTGCCGCTATTGCTCCTATTGCGTTAACGTATCCTTCCAGTTTTGGTATTTCAGCTCTTGCTATTTCTTCAGCTACCGTCTTAAGCTGTTGCTCCGTTTTTCTGCCTTTCATGTACGCTTCCAGTATGCCGGCTATAAGCTGGGTGGCTATTGAGTTTGTGTTCCGTGCTATGGTTATGGCTTCCGCAAGCCTGCCTTCCTGTATGTAGAAGGATATTTCCTCTATTTTTTTTGTCGGGAATGTTTTTCTGAAAGAAAGGGAGTAAAGCCTTTCCACTATGAAGGCAAACGAAAGGACGCCAAGGAACAAAAGAGGGTACATAAGCGGTCCCCCTTTTTGGAAAACCTCCAGTATATATTCCATTACCAAAACCTCCTTTATTTACATTCAGGTAAGCCTTTCTTTATCCTTTCAAGCTCTTTTGCCTGATTGTCCGGCAGTTTTTTGTCCAGCAGAGGTTTTATCATACATGCCGCTTCCTTTTTCTGACCTGTTTTTTTCATTATTTCGGCCGCCTTCAGCCTTGCCTTGACAACCAGCTCCTTAGCTTCCGGATACAGGTATATAACGTTTATGTAGCTGTTTAAAGCCTCCTCCAGCTTACCTCTCTTGTGGTATATCAGACCTATCAGGTAGTAGCTTTCAGCCACGTGGAAGTAGTCCTTACCGCCTAAAGCCTCCTCAAGGTACCTTAAGGCTGTTTCGTACTGACCTTCAAGGAAGTGGATTTTGCCAAGGTAGTAGGCTATGTCGCTCCTGTAGGACGGAAATCTGGCGTACAGGTCTTCAAAGTATTCTTTTGCTTTCTGTAAATCCCCTTTCTTAAAGTATAAAACCGCCAGCCTGTACCTGTTTTCGTCCGTGTCCGGCAGTTGTTTCAGAACTGCAATAGCTCTGTCTGTGTCCCCCAGTTTTTCGTATATTTTAACCAGCAGTGCTTTAGCCGTAAGGCTGAACTCACCGTTTGGATACTTCCTGATGTACTGCTCAAGTATTTCCGCCGCCTTTTTCAAGTTCCCCTTCAGGTAGTAAAGGTAGCCTAACCTGTAGTGGGCGTAATCGCTTTCCTTAACGTCCTTTTCCATTATTTCCCTGTAAATCTGCTCGGCTTTTTCGTACTGTTTGTTTTCAAGGTAGTAGTCTGCAAGCTGTATTTTCAGCAGGTTAACCAGCGGGTAGTTGGGATACTTTTTGATAAAGCTTTCTATCTGCTGTGCCACGTCCCCTCCTGAACCTTTGGTCTCAAGTAGGGTAAGCTGGTATGCGGCGTCAATAGCTTCAGGTGTGTTTGCGTATTTTTGTATAAACTGGTGGTAAATCTCCCTTGCCTTGTCAATGTCCCCCAGATTGTAGTAGGCGTCAGCCATTCTTAATATTGCCTGCCTGCCGAGGGAGGTGTCCGGATACTTTTCCGCATACTCCCTGAAGGCTTCCACCGCGTTCTGGAAGTCACCTTCCGAGAAGTAGGAGTAGGCGTACAGGTAGCCTGCTTCCCTTCCTATCTGGTCGTCTTCCTGTGCCAGCTCCTTAAGGACTTCCCTCGCTTCGGCATACTTGCCTGTCTTCAGGTATATGTAAGCCAGTAAGAACCTGCTTTTCCTGTCAGTCCTGTCTTTTATAAGCTCGTAGGCTTCCCTTAAAAGGTTTGCGTTGAAGGCTGACACCGCCTTCATGTAAGGGTCTTTAAAGGCAAGGTAGGCTTTTTTGTAGTCCTTCTTGACGAAGAAGTACCATCCCAGCAGGTCTGCGGCGTAGTCAGGGTCGTACTTTTTCAGCTCTTTTACAGTTTTCAGGTATTTTTCGTACTCTTTTAGCTGGAAGTAAACGTCAGCCAGATATTTCAGGGCGGTTTCTTTTACTTTCGGGTCTTCAGCCGTTTTTACCGCCTTTTCAAAGTACTTTTTAGCCTCAACAGGTCTGCCTAACTTAAGGAGGGCAAATCCTGTGTAAAGGTTAAACAGCGGCGTATCTATTTCCTTCAGCATCAGGTAGGCGTACTGGTACTTGCCGGAGTTGTAGGAAAGGACGGCAAGCTTTTTCTTCAGGTAGTCTATGTATTTGTTGCCGGCTTTTGCTGACTTCTGGAGTATGACGAATGCGGTCTCAAAATCCCCCCTGTCAGCCAGCTCTTCGGCTATTTTTATGTAAAGGTTCTGGGCTAAAGACGGCTCCCTGTGTTCCAGAATGCCTGCCTTTTCAAGGGCTTTTTTGATTTTCCCCTCTTTTATGTCTATAATCCCAAGTCCGTATATTGCGTAGTCGGATATTTTTTCTACAGAACCGTACTCTTTAAGGAAGGTTTCAAAGTACCTGCGGGCTTTTTCGTAATCCCCAAGCTGTAGGTAGGAAAAGCCTTTAAGCAGTAAAACCTGCTTCCTGTAAGGTGAGTTTTCAACCTTTTCAAGAACCTTCAGTGCCTCTTTGTACTTTTTCTGGGAGAAAAGGAGGTATCCCTTCATGTATCTACAGTAATCAACGAAGTTAACGTCAAGGTTTTCACAGTCCACTTCCTTTATCAGCTGGTACGCCTCTGAAGGTTTTTTCATAAGGGCAAGTATTACTCCGTGCCAGAAAAGGGCTTCCTCTTTCGGCAGTTCCGCCTTCCGTAGCATCTCTTCCGCTTCTTCAGTCCTGTAGGACTTGAGGTACATTATTGCCGCCGCAAGGCAGGAGTAGTCCTTTGAAGGGCTGTTGCTTTCCTGCAGACAGCCTTTGACGAAGTACTTTTCAGCCTTTTCAGGCTCTCCCAGATACAGGTGTATCAGTCCAAGCAGGTAGTAGGCGTCTGTTATGAACGGCACGTTAGGGTATTTTTTAATCAGTTTTTCTAATTTTTTCCTTGCCGAAAGGTACTTTCCTTTTTCAAAGTCCCTTACCGCTTCTGACATAAGGGCGTTTTCTTCAGGTATGCCTAAAAATGCGGAAGGTTTGTTTATTTTTATTACCGGCGGTTTTACGTCGTAGGGAGGTATGGGTTTTATCTCCTCAACGAACAGTTTTATTTCTACCTTTTCCCCCAGCTCCAGTTTGTCCGGCGGTTTGAGGGAAGGTTTCTTTTCCGTCCGTTCGGCTATTATTTCTATGGGAAAGGTGATTTCCGGTACCTTTACCTCCTGCGAAAGGGCTGTCTGGAAAAGCACAAAAATAACGAGTAAAAGCCTTTTCATTGCCTAACCTCTAAAAGTTTCATTGCACTGTTTATGTCGGTCTGTATCTGTTTTTTCAGCTGGTTCAGGTCTGAAAACTTCTTTTCTTCCCGCAGGAATTTTTTGAAGACAACTTTTATTTTTGAGTTTTCCGGCAGGTAAACCTCCCTTCCTATAAGGTGGGCTTCTATAAGGAGTTTTTTACCGTCAACCGTAGGACGGCGTCCGTAGTTTATTACGGAAGGGTAGGCTCTGCCTCCGTGCTCCACAAGTCCGGAATAGACGCCTTTTTTCAAACACAGGTCTTCCGGAGGTATCAGGTTCAGGGTGGGAAAGCCTATTTCCGTTCCCAGTTTGTTTCCGCTGACAGTGTGGGCAATAAGGAAGTAGTCCCTCCCAAGGTACTTGACCACCTTGTCAACCTTACCTTCTTTCAGAAGCTCCCTTATTATCGTGCTACTTATCCTTTTTCCCTCCACCTTAAAGGGACTGGCTACGCTTACCTGAATGTCCAGCTTCTTTCCTATCTCAACAGCCGTTTGTGTAGTTCCTTTCCCTTCCCTGCCGAACCTCCAGTCGTGTCCTATTATCAGTTTTTCCACGCCGAGTTTTTCCTTTAAGAAAAACATAAATTCTTCAGGTGTTTTCCGTGCAAATTCCCTGTCAAACCGGATAATATAAAGATAATCAATGCGGTAAGCTGTGAAAAGGTCTATTTTTGTTTCAAGGTTTATTATACGGCAGGGCGGGTTTTCCGGCTGTAGTACTTTTTTCGGGTGTGGTTCAAAGGTGATTGCGAGGGATTTTCTTCCCGTTTCTTCCGCCGATTTTACCAGCTGTTTTACCACGTGGACGTGTCCCAGATGGAATCCGTCAAAGTTCCCTATTGTAGCCACGGTTTTTTCTTTTAGCGGCAGGTCTGCTTCCGTCAGAACTTTCATTTCTCTCCGTTTAAGAATTTATTTACTGCTTCCTGTATAACGCCGTAGGAAAATCCCCTGTTTTTTAAAAATTTTACTACATTAGGGTAGTTTTTTTCTTTCCTGAATTTGTTTTCAAGCAGGTAAAGGGCTGACTGTAGCTCCTCTTCAAAGGAGATTTCAACTTCCCTGACGCCTTTACGCAGTAGTTTTGCCTTCAGGTATGCTGAGCTTTTGCCTTTTTGCAGGGAAAGTTCCTTGTACCTTTCAATCAGTTTCCGGTCGTCAATCAGACCTTCTTCCTTCAGGTAGTTTACCGTCCTGTCTATTTCCTCTTGGGAAAAACCTTTTCTGGCAAGTTTTTCCCTCAATTCCCCTTCAAAGTAGTCTTTTTTTGCAAGCAGTCTTAATGCGTAGGATTTAGCCTTTCCCATCTGTTAAAAGTTGTTTTCAAAGCCGTACATACCTGCGTCGTATTCCCCGGAAGATACGCCTTTTATCTTCAGGTCAAGGTCTGAAGGGTTGGTGGCGTAGGCAAGGGCGTTTTCGTAGGATATCCACTTCTTGTTGTACAGGTCAAGTATGGCACTGTCAAAGGTTTGCATTCCGTATTCTGACTGTCCCTTTTCCATCAGCTCCGTTATGGTCTCAAACTTGTCAGGGTCAACTATGGCGTCAAACACCGCTCCTGTGTTTATCAGTATTTCCACAGCAGGGACGAGACCTTCCCTGTCAACGCGTGGTATCAGCCTTTGGGATATTATTGCTTTCAGCGTTGATGCAAGCATAATCCTTATGTGGTTCTGTGCCTCAAGTGGGAACATGTCTATGATACGGTTAAGGGTGTCCTTTGCGTCCTGCGTGTGTAGTGTGGAGAAGACGAGATGTCCCGTTTCAGCCGCTCTTAAAGCCGTTTCCACAGTCTCAACGTCCCTCATCTCACCGACCATTATCACGTCAGGGTCTTCCCTTAATGCGGCTCTCAAGGCTGTGGCGAAGGTGGTTGAGTCAAGTCCTATTTCCCTCTGGACGATGTAGCTTTTCTTGTCGTGGAATATGTATTCTATCGGGTCTTCTATGGTTATGATAACGTCCTCTCTGTGCTGGTTCCTGTAGTCTATCATAGCCGCCAGCGTTGTTGACTTTCCCGTACCTGTAGGACCTGTAACCAGAACCAGTCCCCTTTTTTCAAGGGATATGTCAGCCAGCTTTTTAGGAAGGTTAAGCTCCTCAAAGGAGGGTATTTTGGTTTTTAAAATCCTGAAGGCAAAGGCGTAAGTCCCCCTTTGTTTGTATATGTTAACTCTAAACCTGCTTACGCCGGGTATGGAGTAGGATATGTCTATTTCTCCCTTTTTTATCAGCTCTGCCTTTTTGTTTTCGCTTTTTACAACCGTGTTTATGAAGTTTATTATGTGCTGTTCCTTTACCTTTTCAAAGTTTGTGGCGTCAACGAGGTGTTTGTTTATGCGGAAGACAGGGTGTCTTCCGATTTTTATGTGTATGTCCGTTGCGTTGTTTTTTACGGCGTAGGTAAGAATGTCGTTAAGCTCCACTTGATAAAGCCTCCCTTATTTTTTCTTCCAGCTCCTTTTTTATCTCCGGATTTTGCTTCAGGAACTCCCTTGCCTTTTCCTTTCCCTGTCCGATTTTCATGTCCCCGTACGAGTACCAAGCTCCGCTTTTCTTTATTATTCCCAGCTCTTCAGCCACGTCCAGTATTTCCCCCTCTTTGGATATTCCCTGTCCGTATATAACGTCAAATTCTGCTTCCTTGAAAGGAGGTGCAAGTTTGTTCTTTACCACTTTTACTCTAACACGGCTACCGACCTTTTCACCGCTGTCCTTCAGGTCTTTTTTACGGACTTCAAGACGCATGTCAGCAAAAAACTTTATCGCTCTTCCTCCGGTGGTGGTCTCCGGATTTCCGTACATTACGCCGACCTTTTCCCTGATTTGGTTTATCAGGACGAGGGCTGTGTTTGACTTGTTTACCGCACCTTTCAGTACTCTCATTGCCTTTGACATAAGCCTTGCGTGGAGTCCCACGTTAGAGTCTTCTATGTCCCCTTCCAGCTCCGCTTTAGGCACGAGGGCGGCAACCGAGTCTATTATTACAACGTCAACAGCTCCGCTTCTTATGAGGGTTTCGGCTATTTCTAACGCCTGTTCACCGTAGTCCGGCTGGGATACAAGCAGGTCGTCAATGTTCACGCCTATTGCTTTTGCGTATTTAGGGTCAAATGCGTGCTCCGCATCTATGAAAACCGCCTTTCCTCCCATTTTTTGGGCTTCGGCTATCAGGTGTAGGGTAAGGGTGGTTTTACCTGACGATTCGGGACCGTATATCTCCGTAATCCTTCCCCTTGGTATTCCGCCTATTCCGGTGGCAAGGTCAAGCGTCAGTGAGCCTGAAGGTATGGCTTCCACCGTCTTGACAGCCTCCGAGGAGAGGGTCATTACGGAGCCTTTGCCGAACCTTTTTTCAATCTGGGCAAGGGCACTTTCCAGTGCCTTTCTTTTTGCCTCAAGCTCTTTTTGTTGCTGTTGCTCGGTGGTTTCTGCCATCTAAAATCGTTCCTCCTTTTTATTCGGCGGAGACGACCCGTGGAACGACGAAAAAGCCGTTTTCCGTCTGTGGAGCGTTTGCAAGGGCTTCTTCCCTCGTAAGTCCCTTTTCAGGCTCGTCGTCCCTCATAGGTGCTTCCTGCCGGTTTAATTCGTAAAAGGGTAATATATCTTCAGTGTCCAGTTCTTCAAGCTTTTCTATAAACTTCAGTATGTCCGAAAGCTGGTGGGAAAACAGCTCTACCTCCTCTTCCGTCAGCTGTAGTTTTGAAAGCTTTGCCACTTTTATTACAGTTTCCCTGTCTATCATTTTCCGTCTCCCGTATATTTTTTCGTCTCTATTAATTTTACCATTATTCAAGGTGGATTTCATCTTTTTTCGCAGGATAAATATTTGAAAAATAAAGATTTTTCCCTCTGACGGAAACTATTAACCGGTTTATATGATGAAAATCATTCCTAATTAGGAATGGTTATCATATATTAGTATTACCTTAAGTTAGCATCCCCCTCCCTCCCCCTCCATTTCCTGCGGGTCTCCAAGACCCGCCTTTTTTATTTTTTCCGCCTTTTTTTAAAGTAGCTGTCCAGCCATTTTAACGCCTTTTCAGGCTGGTCTAACAGGTCTTCCCTCCCGTTTTTTATCAATACCGCCTTCTGTTTTTCCGAAAGTTTGTATGTTTTCATGGCTTCCTTTTTTGCCTTGTTTATCCACTTTTTAATTTTGTCCTTGTCTTCCAGAACGTCGTCAGGTAGTTCCAGTCCCGTTTTTTCCGCTAAAGACTTTGCGTAGGCTATCTGTTTTTTCGTAGGTTTCGTATCCCTGTGCTGGTCTATGAATTTTTTAAGCTCCTGAGGGTTGTCCAGTATGTCTGATATGTCCTTTCCGTGTTTTTTCGCCAGATCAAGGGCGTAGTCCAGCATCTTTTTTGATATTGCCGTTTGACCTGCAGACTGGGTTTTCTGGTGGAGTTGTTTTACGAATTCTTTCCAGTCCTTTTTCCTTTCTTCCACCTTGTCAAGGAACTCTTCCATCTTTTTTGTAAAGTCGTAATCAACAACCCAGTTGTACTTTTTGTCAAGGTAGTCTATAAGCTCGTAAGCTGACTGGGTCGGCTTGAGGGCGTTTCCTTCCTTTACCACGTATCCCCTTTCTTTTATGGTTTTCATTATTGTGGCGTAGGTGGAAGGTCTGCCTATTCCAAGCTCTTCCAGTTTTTTTACCAGCGAGCCTTCCGTGTATCTGGCAGGCGGTTTTGTCCATTTTTCCTCAAGTTTTTGGTCAACCTTTTTTACCTTTTCCCCTTTCTGTAAAGGAGGGAGTTTCTGGGCTTCTTCTTTGTCTTCTATGTTGTAAAGTTTTTTGTATCCTTCAAATACCAGAACGGAGCCGGTTGTTTTGAACCTGTGTCCCTTTATGTCAAACAGGGCTGTAGTCCTTTCGTAGACCGCCTCTTTCATCTGTGAGGCTATAGTCCTCTGGTATATCAGCTTCAGCAGTTTAAAGTGGTCTTCCGTCAGTCCTTTTTCAAAAACAAGCTCTTTTTGTTTTTCAAGTGGGACGAAGTTGGTTATCCTTATTGCCTCGTGGGCGTCAGCCTGCGTGTTTTTTGATTTGTACCTTTTTATTTTTTGTGGAACGAACTGTTTACCGAACTGCTCTTTTATGAAGGCTCTTATCTTTTTTATCGCCTCGTCCGAAATCCTTACGCTGTCCGTCCTGTGGTATGTAATCAGACCGTTTTCAAACAAGTCCTGTGCAAGCATCATTGTTTTTTCAGGTGCAAACTTCAGCTGGGCGTTTGCCGTCTGCTGTAGTGCAGGTGTGGTAAAGGGCGGTTTTGGAGACTGTTTTACCTGCTTCTTTTCCACGCTGATCACGGTGGCAAACTGCTCCGGCTTTATGTCCTCGTATATTTTCTGTGCTGTTTGTTTGTCTTCAAGCCTTTGTTTTTCGTAAAAGGCGTTGAACTTTATACCTTCCTTTTCAAGAACCGCTGACAGGACGTAGTAAGGTTTTGGCTTGAAAGCTTGTATCTCCCTTTCCCTTTCCACCACCAGCCTTACAGCCGGAGACTGGACCCTGCCGACGGAAAACCTGCCTCCTATCTCCTTTGAGGCTATGGGAGACAGTATGTATCCCACTATCCTGTCCCCCACTCTCCTGCCTAAAAAGGCGTCAAACAGTCCGAAGTTCGTTTCCTCAAACTTAGGTGCTTTTTTGATCACCTCTTTTATGTGTTTTGGAGTGATTTCGTGGAATTCTGCTCTTTTTATCTCCTTTGCCTTTTTCTTCAGCTCGTCGTACATAAAGTATCCTATTGCGTATCCTTCCCTGTCCGGGTCGGTTGCTATGTAAACCTCCGCGTTTTCTGATAGCTTTTTTATTTCTGACAGTATTTTCCTGTGTCCCGGTGATTTTATTACGAACTTGGGCTTGAAGCTCTGCAGGTCAACTCCCATCTCCTTTTCCGGAAGGTCCTTAAAGTGTCCTATTGTGGCTTTTACGGAAAATTCCTTCCCCAGATATTTCTGTATCTCCCTTGCCTTTTTGGGAGATTCTACGATTACTATCTTTCTGGTTTTCGTTTTGCCTGCCATTTATCTACCTTCTAAACTGTTTTTTAAAGGGTCTTCCATACCTGCCTGACGGAAAGCTTCCTCCCTCTGCCTGCAGGTGGCACACTCACCGCAGGGAGGTATTTCTCCCCTATAGCAGGAATAGGTTAATTCGTAAGGCACGCCAAGTTCTAGTCCCAGCTTTAGAACTTCCGCCTTGTCCATTCCTAAAAACGGAGACCATACTGTAATCCTGTTTTTCTTTTTTGCAACCATTACGGAAGAGGCGTTTATTGCCGCTTCCGCAGAGGATACGAACTCCGCTCTACAGTCCGGATAGGGACTGTCAACCGAGTGTACGCCTATTCCTATGTTTTCTATTTCATAAATATCAGCAAAAGAGGAGGCGATGGCAAGGAAGTTAAGGTTTCTCATAGGAACTGTGGTGGAAGGCGGTTGGTTCGGGTATTCTTCCGAAGGCACTTCCACCGTTTCGTCCGTAAGGGCTGAGCCTTTTATCCCTTTAAGGTGTGGCACTTCAACTATAAAATGTTTTTCCACAACTGCCTTTTCCGTAAGCTTTTTTGCAAATTCAAGCTCTATACGGTGTTTCTGTCCGTAGTCAAAGGAGATTGCGTAAATTCTGTCAAACTCCCTTTTTGCAAGCCAGAGGAGTGTGGCACTGTCCATTCCGCCGGATACAAGCAGTATTGCCTTTTTTTCCATAGCCTATTCCTGCCTGTCCTTTTTGTTTACAGCCTGCCACTTCAGGTAGCTTTCTATAAAGCCGTCTATCTCCCCGTCCATCACAGCTTCTATGTTTCCCGTTTCGTAGCCAGTTCTCAAATCCTTTACAAGCTGGTAAGGGTGGAAGACGTAAGACCTTATCTGGCTTCCCCAGGATATGTCTTTTTTTTCACCTTCCAGCTCTTTCTGTTTTTCCTTCTGTTTTTCAAGCTCGTACTGGTAAAGCCTTGCTTTTAGCATCTGCATAGCCTTTGCTCTGTTCTGTATCTGTGAACGCTCGCTCTGGCAGGAGACGGTAATGCCGGTAGGCAGGTGGACTATCCTTACCGCACTGTCGGTGGTGTTTACGTGCTGTCCCCCTGCTCCTGAAGACCGGAACGTGTCTATACGCAGGTCTTCCTCCTTTATATCAACCTTCACGTCTTCCCCAATGTCCGGTATTACGGATACGGCAGAGAAGGAGGTGTGTCTCCTTTTGTTTGAGTCAAACGGTGAAATCCTTACAAGCCTGTGGACGCCCTGCTCCCCTTTCAGGTAGCCGTAGGCGTATGGTCCCTTTATTATCAGGGTGGCACTTTTTATGCCTGCCACGTCGTCAGGCTGGTAGTCAACCATTTCCACCTGAAAGCCGTTTTTTTCAGCCCACCGGAGGTACATCCTTAAAAGCATTTCCGTCCAGTCGCAGGCTTCAACGCCCCCCGAACCTGACTGTAGGGTGAGTATTGCGTCCTTAAAGTCGTATTCCTGTGAAAGGAGGCTTTCCGTCTCAAGTCTGCCTATTTCTTTTTCAATACTTTCCAGCTCTTTTTCAACTTCCTTTTCTGTGTCTTCGTCCCCTTCCATTTCAAGTATCTGTATGTATTCTTCCGTGTCGTCAAGCCTTTTCTGTAGTTCCTTCAGCTCAGCCAGTTTCCCTGCCAGAACGTTCCTCCTGCTTGCTACTTCCTGTGCTTTTTTCTGGTCCTGCCAGAAGTCTGACTTTCCCATCTGGCTGTCCAGTTGGAAAAGCTCCCTTTCCATCTGCTCCGGCTTTGCTATCTCTTTAACGCCTTCAAACCTTTCTTTAAGCTGTTTGTGTTTTTCTTTCAGCTCTCCGATCATCTTTTTAGCCTTTTTTTGACAATATTTTATGAAAGTAAAATACCTTTTCAACCGCCTTTTGATGCAAGGAAGTAAGCCCACAGGGAACCTGCCACCACGAAAACAGGCAGGACTATCACTGCCGTCATTATCGTTCCCAGAATTACGGCTATGGCAGTCCTTATCCAGCCCGCTTTAAGGACAGCCTTTGCAAGGAGTATCTCAAACAACACGGCTACCAGTATGGGTATCCACAACATTCCCGGCTTGTAGATTCCTGCCAGAACAAGCCCTGTCCTTACGACACCAAGGAGGACGTAGGTTATTAGCGTTATAAGGAAAGCGGTTTTAAAGGTTATGTGTCTGATAAGGGCAAGTCTGCCTGCGTACCAGAGGGAGAAGCTTCCCATAACGAGGAATATTACCGCAAACATAAGCTTGTAAACAAGGTCTGCCACAGGGTTTCCGGTGGCAAGTAAATCTATAAACTGTCCCTGCTCCTGTCCCAAAGCGGTGGCCGGCAGAAGCAACAGATAAAAAAGTTTTCCCATTCTGCTCTCCGTTAGAGTTTGTACCTGTCGCTGGTGTAAGGTAGCATTTCAAGTCCTTTTATTATAGGGTTTTCCACGTTTTTGTGCTGGACTAAAACCTTGAACTTTTCCCCCATACCTTTAGGCAGTACCAGTGTTTTCAGTCTGTTAAGCCTTTCAAAAGCTTCAAGATCGTTCCTTTCCTGTAGCTCCGCAAGTACTTCCATAAGCCCAAGATTGGTAAGGAAGTGTGCCTGATCGGTAAATCCGGTAAAGTCCAGACCGGCTATAAGACCGTAGTACTTCAGTGCTGAAAAGTTAACGTGTGATGTGATGTCCTGCATTCCGATGTTCTGGTAGTAGTTTTCCGAGTACCTGTGTTTGTGGTAGCAAAGGAGTGTTCCCCTCATTCTGTACGGTTTGTACAGCTCTGCGGAAGGGTAGCCGTAGTCTATGGTTATAACGTATCCTTTTTTTAGCTTTTTTGCTATTTTCTGTATGTAGTCCTTTGCGTCAAGGTTTACTTCCGTCTGCATACCGTCAGGCAGGTTTATGTTAAGCTCCTTCAGGTATCTGGTTATTTCTTCAGGTGCTTCTTTTAGAACTTCCTTTACGGTATTTTCTCCTTCAAGGGTAATGTAAACCTCGTAAATTTTGCCGTTTATTTTCCTTATCAGGTGTACGGGAAAGGCATCAAAAAGCTCGTTGGAGAAAACCACACCTGTAATGCTTTCGTCCTCAAAGTCTATAATGTCCTGAAACCATTCCACTATCTCAAAGTCCTTCAGCAGTGCTTTCTGCATCTGTATGTGGTAGGGTGATTTTTCTATCAGTATGTATCTGCTGTTTTTGTAAACCTGAGGCAGATTTTCCTTCAGGTATTTCAGTATGTCGTGGGCAAGGTAGCCCTTACCTGCCCCTATCTCTACAATCTGGAAGGGTTTTTCCCCTAATTTTTCGTATATCTCCCCAAACTGTTTTGCCAGTAGCTCACCGAAGACCTTGTCAAGCTCTGAGGCGGTGAAAAAGTCCCCAAGTCCACCTATCTTTTCCTTTGGAGAGGTGTAGTATCCCAGTTCAGGGTAGTAAAGTGCCATGTCCATAAAATCCCTGAAAGGTATGGCACCTTCCCTTTTGATCCTTTCCTTGATTATTGAGATAAGCTCCTGCCTGCCTGTAAGCTCCATTAAACTACCTGAAGGGACGGTAAACAGTCCGGTTTGACGGCTTCAATGCTGGTCTGCGTAGTTGGGACCAAGTCTGGGCGGGTTGTTGTCCCAAGCCTTTGCCCTTGCAGTATCCCTGTCGTCCCATATTTTTTGCCAGTCAGGCCAGTTTGATTTGTCGTCGTACTTTTCCTTGCCCCTTCTGGCTATAAAGTCGTCCGCTATTTTTGAAAGGGTTTCTTTGTTCAGTACCCAGCCGTTTCTGGTGTAGGTGGAAAGGTCGTAAATGTCCGTGTGGATTATACATATTGTAGGACAGGCAAGTGTACACAGTCCGCAGAACATACATTTGGACAAGTCCATGTCAAACTGGGAAAGCACCTTAAGACCGTGGTAAGGGTGGTCTTCCGGCACGTCTAACTTTTCCGTCTTTATCACGAATATTTCAGGTACGGGACAGGCCGCCTGACAGAACTTACAGCCTATACATCTGGTTTCCCCCGGCTCGGGAGGTTTTATTTTAAGCTTTTTTACCCAAGCCTCAAAGTCGTCCTTTTCCGTACCGTCCACGTTTCTCAAGCCGTGTACTCCCCTGAAGCGTGGTGCAGGTTCTATAAGCTCAAAGGGAAAGTCAACGGTTATTACCTTTCTGAAAAGGTGTTTTATGGTTGTCCTTAAGCCTTTCATAAAGTCAAGGAAAAGAACCTTTTCCTTTAGTGTCTGCGGCTGGACGGTTCTATTTAAACCTACCTTTTTTATCCCCATCTTTTCCTCCTACCTGTCAGTTTCCCCAACAACAGGGTCAATGGTTGAAAGTATTGTTATTGCATCGGCTATAGGTCTGCCTATCATCAGCTTAGGGAATATCTGCAGGTTGTAGAAAGCCCCTGACCTTAACCTGAACCTGTAAGGTTTTATACCGTCTTTAGGCATGTATATGTAAACGCCCAGCTCTCCCCTCGGGTTGTCCGTACCTGCGTAAACTTCCCCTTTGAACAGCTTAGTTCCCCTTCCGTCTATGGTTATCTTCATCTTTTTGTCTTCCGGCTCAAAGAAGAACGGGTCGTTTTTGGACATTTTCCTTAGTTTCTGTATGCACTGCTGGACAATTTTGACTGACTGTTTTATCTCCTCAACACGGACTAAATACCTGTCGTAGCTGTCCCCCTTTTCCCCTACAGGCACGTCAAACTCCACATCACCGTAAGCGTCGTATTTGTCTATCATTCGCAGGTCGTAAGGGACGCCTGAAGCCCTTGCCACAGCTCCGGTAAGACCGTAGCTGTAAACATCCTCCTCGGTTATTATTCCCACGTCTATGTTTCTCCTCAGCCAGATACGGTTTCTGGTAAGGAGGGTTTCGTAATCCTTCAGCCTTTCGGGAAAGTCCTTGAGGAAATGCTCTATAGCATCTAAGGAACCGTAAGGCAGGTCTGCATAAACACCGCCAACCCTAAAGTAGTTTATGGTAAACCTTGCCCCGGTAATCCCCTCAAATATGTCCATAAGCTTTTCCCTTTCCCTGAAGGTGTAGAGGAACATGGTTAAAGCCCCAAGGTCAAGGGCGTAGGTGCCGAGCCATAACAGGTGGGAGTTTATCCTTGATAGCTCCGCCATCATAGTTCTTATGTATTTGGCTTTTTCGGGTATTTTCTCGTGTATTCCAAGTAATTTTTCGGCGGCAACGCATACGGAGTGGTTTTCGTTTATGGAAGCTATGTAGTCCATCCTGTCGGTGTAAGGTATTATCTGCTGGACGTTCAGGTTTTCGGCAAGCTTTTCAACGCCCCTGTGTAGCTGTCCTATTATTATGTCGCACTGCTGGACGTACTCACCTTCCATATCAAACAGGAACCATATTGTACCGTGCGTTCCGGGATGGAGAGGTCCCCAGTTCAGGACTATCTGGGCTTTTTTCTTAGGCAGTCTTTTTCTCTGGGTTATTTCTATATCCTCCATAGTAGGGAGGGCTGTATGCATCCTTGAGTAGTTCTGCAGACCTTCCAATTGGTCTGCCCTTTCCTCCTCGTTAAGGGAAGGTAGCTCAACCTCCTCGTATCCCCTTATGGGAAAGTCCTTCCTTAAAGGGTGGTGCTGGTAAGTTTCCCACATAAACATCCTTACCAGATTTTCGTGTCCCTCAAACCTGATGCCGAACATGTCCCACGCTTCCCTTTCAGCCCACTTCGCACCTGCCCACATGTCGGTAAGGGTAGGTAGTGTTTCGTCTGTAGCCCATGTTTTTACGATAATCCTTTCCCTGTATTCAGGTGAAAACAGTATGAGTATTCCCTGAAACCGTGGGTCTGCCTTTTCCCCGTGGTCTATGATAGTCCAGTCTATAAACATTTTGAACTGGTAGTCAGGGTCTTCCTTAAGGAACTTTAGGAACTGTTTGAAGTTTTCCTTCGGGACTTCTACAGAGTGGAAACCTTTGTCGTTTTCGTTTACCTGAACAAAATCAAACTTTTCTTTCAGTCTGTTTATTTTATCCAAGGTTATCCACGACATCTCGCCTCTCCAATATTTTTATAACGGTGTTATAAATTTTAAAGGTTAAATCAATTTTAATCAACTTTTTCAGTATAATTATGTATTCAAAAACAGCCTTTTAAAAGGAGAGACCGGTGGAAAATTCTGAAAAAAGGGAAGACCTTCAGGAGGAACGGAAGCAGGAAGACAGTCTGAAAACCATGGTTGCCTTTTTCCTGTCCACAGGTTTTTTCGTCGGCAAAATACCTGTAGCCCCCGGAACACTCGGCACGCTGGTTGGCGTAATACCCATCCTTATATACTGGAACAAAGGTGGACAGTACCAGCTGTTGAACCAAATATCCATCACTATGGCAGTTTTTCTGATAGGCATATGGGCGTCAACTGTTGTGGTGGAGACCTTTAAGGAAAAAGACCCTGAATACGTGGTGATAGACGAGATAGCCGGCTATATGGTGGCTATGGTAGGTTTTGAACCGACGTGGCAACATCTACTTACGGCTTTCGTTATTTTCAGAATATTTGATATTTTAAAACCTCCGCCGATAAGATATTTTGAAAGGCTACCTTCAGGCTTGGGCGTTATGGCTGACGACATAGTAGCCGGTATTTACAGCTGGATTGTGATGTTTATTCTGGTTAAGTATTTTGGACTATGAGACTGGCGGTTTTATTTTTAACGGCAGTTTTTGTTATCAGGGCTTACGCAGGTGAAGGGATTTACGGAAACATACTCCTTCTGCCTTCACATCTTTACGGCATAGTGGTAAGCAAGTCCCATCAAAAAAGTGTGATTTTAAAGATGGGAGACGGTTTGCCTGTGGTTGTGGAGGAGATGCCCTCTGCCACAGGCTTAAAGTTTGGAGACAAGAAAGAAAAGGGAGACCTGAAAACGCCGGAAGGTGTTTACTTTCCGGTTTCATTTAAGCCCGATGCGGTTTTACCGCCGGAATACGGTGCAGGTGCGTATCCCCTGAACTATCCCAATGCCCTTGACACGCATGTTATAAAAAGGAACGGCGGAGGCATATGGATACACGCATCGGACAAGGAAAAGCTCCCTCCTTTCAGTTCCCGTGGCTGTGTGATGCTTGAAAACAGGTATTTTGAAAAGCTTTCCCGCTACATAAGGCTAAAAAAAACTCCCGTCGTGATACAGCAGAGGTTTACGCTCCTGTCTCCGGAAAAGTATAAGGAACTTCAGGAAAAGGCAGTGTCCTTTCTACAGCGGTGGGAAAAGGCACTGCTTAAGCTTTACTACAGGAACGACACGGACATATACCTTCTGTATTCAAAGGATTTCAGCTCCTCCACAGGCAGGAGGTTTGACCAGATAAGACATTACAAAAGGGAGCTTTACACACTCGGTAATAACGAACCTTTCGTAAAACTTTTTAATAAAACCGTCCTGTACGACAGGAGGAACAACGGTGAGGAATACATAGTAGCCCGTTTTTTAGTTGCATACCTGTCAGGCGATCAGGTAAAAACGGAGGATAAGGTGCTTTACATAAAACAGGAAAAGGACGGTCTTAAAATAATTTCTGAAGAAAGCTTATAGGAGAGTGTGATGCTTACTTACAAAGATGCTGGAGTTGATATTGACACTGCTGACAGGTTCGTTGACCGGATAAAACAGATGGTAAAGGGTACCTTTGACAAAAACGTGATAACGCCTATTGGAGGTTTTGCCGCCGCTTACCTGCTTGAAATAGGGAAGTACAAAGAACCGGTAATAACCTCCTCAACGGACGGCGTTGGAACGAAGCTGAAGGTTGCCCAAACCGTAAACAGGCACGATACGATAGGGATAGACCTTGTTGCCATGTGTGTTAACGACCTTATAACCACAACCTCAAAACCTCTTTTTTTCCTTGATTATTTCGCCACAGGCAGGCTTGAGCCGGAGGTTGCCGTTGAGGTGGTGAAGGGTATAACGGAAGGGTGTAAGCAGGCAGGCTGTTCCCTTATCGGCGGTGAGACGGCTGAAATGCCCGGTATGTACGGTGAGGGAGAGTACGATCTTGCAGGCTTTTCTGTAGGCGTGGTTGAAAGGGAAAAAATGGTTGACGGCAGTAAAGTAAAGGCTGGAGACCTGTTGATAGGTCTGCCTTCCTCCGGACTGCACAGCAACGGCTACTCCCTTGTCAGGAAGGTTATACAGCTGAAAGGCTACTCTTACGACGACAGGGTCGGTGGACTGGACAGACCTTTAAAGGAGGAACTTTTAATACCTACCAAGATATACGTAAAGCCCGTTTTAAAAGTGGCTGAAAAAGTTGACCTGCACGGCATTGCACATATAACCGGCGGAGGTCTGCCGGGAAACATTATAAGGGTTCTGGGAGAGGGTCTGAAGGCGGTCATAAAGAAGGACAGCTGGGAAATACCTCCGGTTTTCAGATGGCTACAGAAGGAAGGGAACATTCCGGAAAGCGAGATGTACAGAACTTTCAATATGGGAATAGGTATGGTTCTTATAGTTTCTCCGGAAGACAAGGAAAAGACGGTCA
>JAADDT010000073.1 GCA_013153765.1 Aquificota bacterium | reverse complement strand
AGTATAAAATCATCTCTCAAGTATCCTTTGACAAGATACGAAACAGAAATATATTCAGTTATTAAGCAATAACTTAGCGTTAGGTCTGTCTATTTTGATGGTGAAACCGAAATCTATATCGGGACTGACTTACTGGGGTGCTTTAGGTCTGCTTACGCTGGCGTTTCTTTTCTTCGTGGTGTTTAACTTCTACAAGGAATACAGAAGGTACAGGCTGAACCTGAACCAGCTGAAGGAAGCGGTCATTAACGAACGGAAAGAGATGCTTGCCGCCAATATGCGTGAGATGATCTCCCTCGTCCACTTTCAGGAAAGCCTGCTGGAAGACCACCTGAAAAACAGGCTGAAGGACGAGGTAAACATCGTCGTTGGGATTTTCGGCAGTATTTACAACTCCCTTAAGGACAGGGTTCCTGAAGCAGAACTGCAGAACGCCCTGCTGAACTCGGTAAGGGGTATCAGAACTTCAGACGGCAGGGGATACTTTTTCATTACCAGAGCGGACAACAGTGGAATCGTGCTGGTAAATCCGGCTTTTCCCGAAATAGAAAACAACTCTATGTGGAACTATCAGGACGTTTACGGCAAGTTCGTCCAGAGGGAGTTTTTACACACGGTAAAAAAATACGGCGGAGGTTTTGTTGAGTACTACTGGTATCTGCCTGACAGCGACAAACTCCCTTCAAAAAAGATAGCTTACGTCAAACTGTTTAAGCCTTTTGACTGGATAGTGGGAAGCGGTGATTACGTGGAGTTTTTAAGGGAGGAGATGAAAAGGCGTTTTGCCTTGACATTGTCCCAGCACGAATTACCAAAATCAAAGGTAAGCATAATCGTTTTTGATTACATTACAGATACCTGCATTTCGGAAAAGAAGGTATGTAGCCGGTTTTCCTTCCTGAAAAACCACCTTAGGGAAGGCTTTTTAAGGCTGAACAACACTTTATTTTTCATACACAAATGTCCCATATGGAGGATTTACATAGCCTCCGCTTACTCACTGAAGGACATTGAAAGCGAGCTTACCGCTCCCATATCAATGATGAAAAGTGCAATGATCAAAGACCTTGCCTTTTCCACAGGTATAGGACTGGTTTTTTACCTGTTTATGTTCCTTATGACCAGAAGGTTTTTAAACCTGATAAGGACGCAGGAAGAGGAGGTTAAAAAGAAAGAATACAGAGCGTTAAAGGAAAGCCGTAAGCTGTTTAGACAGGTTTATACCGATCCTATTACAGGACTGCCTAACAGGAACAAGTTTAACGTGGACCTTGGCAGGT
The DNA here is from genome assembly GCA_013153765.1 of Aquificota bacterium. GTDB lineage: Bacteria > Aquificota > Aquificia > Aquificales > Hydrogenothermaceae > Persephonella_A. The sequence goes on along the minus strand of JAADDT010000073.1, from coordinate 4,864 downwards.
CAAAGTCCGCTTCCGTCGGACTGTTTAACATAGACCGTTTCAGGGAGATTAACGACGTTTTCGGGTACGACTTTGGGGACAAGGTGCTTAAAACCGTAGGGAACATAATAAAAAGGGAGGCAAGGTCTGTAAATCCTAACCTGCGGGTTTACAGAATATCGGGGGACGAGTTTGTGGTTGCTGACCTGAAAAAGTCCCTTTCAAAAAGTGCCTTCCGCTCCCTGATACAGAAAATCGTTGACAGGCTGAACACAACCATAATAAAAGACCAGAGCAACGCCGTTAACGTAAGCGTTTCCGCAGGTGTGGTTCTTAACGACGAAAATCCGTTAAGCAAGGCTGACGTAGCCCTTGCGGAGGCAAAGAAAAACGCAGACAGGTCTGTGGTGGTTTACAGCGACATCATAACCACACTTGACCACTACAGGGAAAATATGATCTGGGTTGACAGGATAAGGTCAGCTTTAATTGAGGACAGGATAGTCCCTTACTTCCAGCCTATAGTAAACAACAAAACCGGCGAGGTGGTAAAGTACGAGGTTCTGGCAAGGCTTATAGACAGGGACGGCAGGGTTTACACGCCTGCGGAGTTTTTGGAGATTTCACGGAGATACAAACTGTATCCTGAAATATCAAGGCGGATAATAAGGAAAACTGCACAGGTAATAAAAGAAAAAGGGGTCAACCTGTCCATAAACATCTCCCTTTCGGACATACTTAACATAGAGGTAAGGAACTTTATACTGAAAACCATCAGGGAAACAGGGATAGGGGACAGGCTTACCTTTGAGATACTGGAAGACGAGAGTATTGAAGGCTCTTACGACGTGATGGAGTTTATCTCAAGCGTAAAGATGTACGGGGTTAGGATAGCTATTGACGACTTTGGCAGAGGTTATTCAAACTTTGCTTACCTTACGAAGCTTGCGGTGGACGTGATAAAGATAGACGGCTCCCTCATAAGGGACATAAACAGGGATAAAACTCACAGGGCGGTCGTTAAGGCTATAGTTACCTTTGCCAGAAAGTCCGGCATAAAAACCGTTGCTGAGTTTGTGGAGACGGAGGAAATATTTGAGACCGTCAAATCACTTGGAATAGACTGTTCGCAGGGATACTACATAGGAAAGCCTTCTCCGGAAATATTAGATAAATCATAAAAAAGTAAAATCCCTTTTGTGATATACTGTAAAAAAACCAAACGAGGTAATGGTATTTAACAGGCACACGGGAAAAAACTGAAAAATGGAAAGCCATACTACTGCCCTTCTGAAGGTGGAAAACTTATCAAAAAAATTCCTTGTTAAAAAAACACTGTTCAAAAAAGAGTTCTTCAAGGCTGTTGACCGTGTGTCCTTCAGTCTGGACTACAACCAAGTGCTCGGCATAGTCGGTGAAAGCGGAAGTGGAAAGTCCACAATCGGCAAGCTTGTGTTAAAACTGCTGAAGAAGGACGAGGGTAAAATTGAGTTTGAAGGGAAGGACATATACTCCTTTACCAGAGAGGAGGAAAAAAGGTTCAGAAGGGAGACTTCGGTCGTATTTCAGGATCCAAGGACTTCACTAAATCCTCGCTTCAAGGTAAAACAGATAATAGAAGAACCGCTGATAGTCCACAACTTCCCGAAGGAAGAAAGGGAAAAAAGGGTGGTAAAGGCTGTAAAGGACGCCGGACTGGACGAAACCTTCCTTGACAGGTATCCTGCCGAGCTTTCCGGCGGTCAGAGGCAGAGGGTAGCAATAGCAAGGGCTATAGTCCTTGAGCCTAAAATGATACTGGCTGACGAGCCGACGTCAGCCCTTGACGTGACAGTCCAATTACAGATAATAAACCTGATAAAAAGCCTTAAAGAGGAAAAGAAAATAAGCTTCCTTTTCATATCACACGACCTTAGCGTTATAGGAATGCTTTCTGACAGGATACTTGTTCTGTATCGGGGAAAGGTTATGGAAAAGGGGGTGGCTAAAGAGGTTCTGAAAGAGCCTTTACATCCCTATACCAGAATACTCCTTGCATCACTGCCTCCCGATCATCCTTCACAGAGGAAAAAACTGGAGGAAGTGCCTGAGGTATATAGACCTGAAGTTGACGGAGGCTGTGTATTTTACTCCCGCTGTCCTGTAGCTGAAGACAGGTGTAAAACGGAGCCGGAATACAAAAAAATCGGAGACAGGGAGGTTTACTGCCACTTTGCTTGAGACGGAACTGCTGGTTAAAATCGGTCTTATTTTTATCCTTTTACTCCTTTCAGCTTTCTTTGCAGGGATAGAGTCCTCGTTTTTCTCTATGGACTGGCTGAAGATAAAAAGGCTGGCAAAGGAGGGGAACAAGGCGGCACAGATTGCTGACTGGCTAAGATCACGACCGAAGGAGCTGGTGGTAACCTTCCTGATAGGGAACGAGCTTGTAAACATTACCGCATCTGCCATCACTTCAGGTCTGGTAATCCATTACTTGGGGAAGGAATACCTGTTTATTGCGGTTGTTATTATGACCATACTGATACTTACCTTCGGTGAGATAACTCCAAAAACGATTGGAGCTTACTATCCGGAAAAGTACGCCCTTTTTGCCGCCAGACCTTTTTACCTGTTTTACATAGCCATAACGCCATTCAGGGTTATTTTTATGAAGCTGGCAGAATACATACTGAAAAAGGCAGGTCTGGAAATGCCTGTGGAAAGCCACAAGCTTTCGGGAGACGATTTGCTTTCCATAATATCGGCAGGGGCGGAAAAGGACATATTCACCGAGGAGGAAAAGGAGGTTATAGAAGCCGCTTTAGAACTGCACGAAGTAACAGTAAGCGAAATAATGACGCCAAGAAGGGACATATTTGCCATAGAAAAGGGAAAGACTGTCAGGGAAGTGCTGGAAATAGTAAAAGAAAAGGATTACAGCCGTATTCCCGTTTACGAAGGCAGTCTGGACAACATAGTGGGAATACTTTACGTGAAGGACATAATCTTCCTCAAGTTTGAAGGAAGGGAAGAAAAGATAGACAGGTTTTTAAGGAAGCCTTACTTCGTGCCTGAGTTTACTCCCTTACTTGACCTGATGAAAAAGTTTGAGGAGACAAAAAACCACATTGCAATAGTGGTTGACGAACACGGGACGGTTGTGGGACTTATTACATTTCAGGACATTCTGGAGTTTTTAATAGGGGACATACCAGAGGAGTACGAAGAGGAAGAGCCGTTTATGGAAAAATTGGGGGAAAACAAGTGGAGGGTCTCCGGAAAGCTTGAGGTTGAGATTTTGGAGGAAGACCTTGGAATACAACTGCCTCCAGATTACGAGTTTGACACCATAGCCGGCTTCATACTGGACTACCTGAAGCGTTTTCCTAAGGAAGGGGAAAGTTTCGTTTACAAAGGCTTCCGCTTTACCATAGAAAAAATGGAAAGCAACAGGATTATCTCCGTAATAATAGAAAAACTACCTGAAGCGGAAGAAGAAAAGAAGGAGGAAGATGATTAGCTACCTTATAGGAATAGTATTCTTTCTCATACTGGAAGGGCTTTTTTCAGGCTCGGAGCTTGCCCTGTTTTCCGTTGACAGGAACAGGCTGAAGTATCTGGCAAAAAACGGGGACAAAAGGGCAAAAAAGATATACGAGGCACTTGAAAAGAGGTTTGACGAGTACGTTGCCACAGCACTTATAGGGACGACGCTGAGTATAGTAACCATTACCGCCCTGTTTGTCGGTTTTCTACACTCCATATCTCCAATGTTTCCCTTTTTAAGGTCTAAGGAGGAGATTTTTGCCGAAGCGGTGATAATACTTACGCTACTTTTTGGTGAGATAATACCGAAAAGCGTCTTCCAGCATTACGCAGACAGGCTTATATACTTCGTGGTTCCGTTTTTGGAGTTTTCCCGTAAAATCCTTTATCCCTTCCTGCTTATTGCAAAGGTAATAACCAAAATGGTTTTCTTTATATTCAGGCTGGAGGAAAAAAGGGACAGGATACTTACTAAAGAGGAGTTGCTTGACGCCCTTATTCTGGAAAGTGAAGGGATAGAGGAGTTTGAAAAGAAGATAGTGGCAAACGTGCTGATTTTTGAAAAAAGAAGGCTTGGGGAGATAGTGGTTCCTCTGTCAGACGTTGCCGCCGTTCCACACGACGAGACCATAGGAAACATCATTTACATCTTTAAAGACACGGGATTTTCAAGGATACCTGTTTATAAAAAAAGGATAGACCAGATTGTAGGGGTGCTTAGAGCTTACGACCTTGCAAAGGCTGAAGCTGATGACCCTGTAAGCAAGTTTGCAAGACCTATCAGATACCTGCCGGAGTTTACCAGTCTGCCTATCGTCCTGAAAGGCTTTAAACAGTTTAAAGACCATATGGCTGTGGTTGTGGACGAAAGGGGAGCCACTATGGGAATTATCACGCTGGAGGACGTGCTTGAGGAGATAGTAGGTGAGATAAGGGACGAGTTTTCAAAGAAAGAAAAGAAAATGATCAAAAAGTACATGCAGGACAAGATAGTGGTTGACGGCAGGCTTGAGCTGAAAGAGGTTGAGGTGCTTATAGGTGAAAAGTTCCCTGAAGGTCCCTATGAAACGATAGGGGGAATGATCATATACATACTTGGCAGAATGCCAAAAAGGGGAGAAACTCTACAGGTAGGAAGCGTTAAGCTGACGGTTATGAGTATTAACATAAGGAGGGTTCAGGAGGTAATGATAGAAAAGCTGAAGGAAGAGGGGGAAGGTAGTTAATGGAGCGAGAGACGGGACTTGAACCCGCGACCCCTTCCTTGGCAAGGAAGTGCTCTACCAACTGAGCTACTCTCGCCCAATGAACAACGGGAATATATTATATATGCAACATTTTTTCCCTGTCAAGGCGT
>JAADDT010000058.1 GCA_013153765.1 Aquificota bacterium | reverse complement strand
ATCGGTCTAAACGTATATTCGTTTTATAAGATACTGTATAATAATAAAAAACAAAACGGTCAGGAGGAATAGATGGCGGTAGAAAGAACGCTGATGCTGGTAAAACCGGACGCGGTTAAAAAAGGTGTGGAAGGTAAAATAATAGCCCACGTGCAGGAAAAAGGCTTTAAGCTGGTAGCCCTGAAAAAACTAAAGCTGACGAAGGAACAGGCAGGTCAGTTTTACCACGTCCACAGGGAAAGACCTTTTTACGATGAGCTGTGTGAGTTTATGTCTTCCGGTCCCATAGTGGCAATGGTATGGGAAGGGGAGAATGCTATAGAAAGGATAAGGCAAATAATGGGTGCAACAAATCCTGAGGAGGCGGAGGAAGGCACTTTAAGGAAGCTTTACGGCACTAACATAGGTGAAAACGCCGTACACGGCTCCGACTCCCCCCAGTCTGCCCAGTTTGAAATCCCATTTTTCTTTAGCGGGCTTGAAATAGTTGGATAAATACATAGACCTTGCGGTACTTTTGCTTTTAGGCTTTTTAATAGGCTTTAACGTTTCTTTCAGCTTTATTATTGCTCCCTTGCTGTTTTCAAACCTTGACCACAGGACGGCAGGGGAGATTATGAACCTTATATTCCCTTACTACTTTGCATCAGGCTGGATAATTGGAATTCTTATTTACACGCTTTTCGGCATAAAGTCCTTTAAGGACAAAAAGCTACTTTCCCACTACAAAGGTTTCGTAATCGGTCTGATGGTTCTGGTGCTGACGCATATGGGACTTCACAAGGCTGTTCTGCCCATCGCAAGAACAGTTAACCTCCAGTACTACAACCTTATGGAGCAGGGTAAAAAAGAGGAGGCTTTAAGGCTAAAGGAAAAGTTCAAAAAGGTACACACGGTCTCCAGCGTTATTAACATTTTCAACCTCGGACTTGAAATATACCTGTTCCAATATTATTTCTTAAAAGTAAGGAGGCTTAAGGAAACTTAATAATAAACCGAAAAATACGGAAGGGAGGCAGACACGAAAATGGACAGTAAACGCTCTGTGCTGAACATCGTCACGCTTATCGTGTTGGGGGGCTCTGTAATCGGCTCCATATTCGTAGGAATACTGGTTTACATCCTGCTTAGCTCTAACGGGGTTGAAGGTGCCTTAACAAAAGCCCTTATCTCCGCAGTAGTTATCCAGATAGCGTTCCTCATTCCCATATTCCTCGTAAGAATGCTGGTTGACAGGATGGTGGTTGAAAGGATAAGGGAGGTGTCAAAAGCCCTTGAGGAGATAAGCACCGGCAACCTTGATTACGAGCTTAAGGTTGAAGGGGACGACGAGATAGGAGAGCTTGCCGAGTCCTTTGAAAGGATGAGAATAAGCATGAAAACAATAATGGAGAAGTTAGAAGAAGGTGAGCTGTAAGCGAGGGTAAAAATGAAAATAGAACAAAAACTGGCAGAAATCGTTGACAGGCTTTTTTTAAACACGGGAGCCACCTTTTCTGGCATATTCATACAGGACAAGCCTGTCATATCAAAGACCATCTACAAGGACAAGAAGGAGAAGCTGGAAGAACTGCTGGAGCTGATAGTGTACAAGTCCCATCAGGTAAACGAGTTTATTCCCGAGTTTGGAGAGGAGTACGTCTATGCTGAAGGGGACGACGTTTCTATTTTTATCTACTTCGTAAGACCGGACATAGCCATCGCCTCCGTAATAGAGGAGGAAAAGCCCAAGTTTGCACTGCTGAAGCTGGAGCATACGAACGTTGCCAGAAAGCTCAAAGAGATGGAAGACCTGATAGACAAGTACATACAGGGAGTAGAAACGGTAGAAGTTCCTGAAGAAGTCAAGCCGGAGACAGAAGAAAAGGCTGAAGCCGTTGAGGAGCACAAGGAAAGCAGGGAAGCTGTTTACGGAGAAATGGAAATTCCCGAGCCTACGCTGGAGGAGGAAAAGCCTGTAGAGGAAGTGGAAGAAAAAACCGAAATAGAGGCAGGCAGTATAAAGGACAGGTTCGTTGAGGAGCTTGACCAGATAGGAAAAGTAGAGGAAATACAGCCGGTAGAGGAGGAAACAAAGCAGGCGGAAACGGAAGAAGTGGAGCAGGAAATACAGGAGGAAGAAAAAGAGGTAAGGCTGGAAGACGAGCTTGAAATGGTTCCGGAGGAAATGGAGTACTACGATCCTGAGGTGCTTATGAAAATACAGAAAGAACTGCTGAAAGAGATAGGACCTGTTGGAAAGCTGTTCTTCAAAAGGAAGATAAGGAATTTAAAAATAGATGAAAACAGACTTACAAAAGAAGTGCTGGAAAGGCTGATAAATGAGCTGGCTAATGATATAATTGATGAAAAGAGAAGGGAGAGATTTACCGAAAAAGCTTTAAAACTTTTATAAAAAAAGCTCATTACTGAGCAGAGAAGGAGGGCATTATGGCTGGCAGATTTGACGAAATCTTACAGGCTGTTGTCAGGGACGCAGGGGCGGAAGGGGCTGTTTTAGTAAGTCCTGACGGTCTTGCAATAGCATCTGTGCTACCTGAAGGGATAGACGAGGACAGGGTAGCGGCTATGGGAGCGGCCATACTGTCTTTAGGTGAAAGGGTTACCACAGAGCTTAACAAAGGCTCACTTGAACAGCTTTACGTTAAAGGGTCAAAAGGTTATATGATATTTTCAGGAATAGGAGACCTTGCCGTTTTAGGAGTTTTAGCCCCACCTAACGCCAAGCTGGGACTTCTCCTTATGGAGATCAAAAGGGCGGCAAAACAAATTGAGGAAAGTCTGGGCTAAAAATGGCAATTACCGGCAACTTAGAGACTTTCAATTTTATTGATATATTCCAGATTTTAAAAAGGGATAAGAAAGACGGTATCCTTGTTGTAGAGTCTCCGGACAAAAAGTTTGCCGTTTACTTTAAAAACGGCGACATGCTTTACATAAGGGAAGTGGCAAAGGTCTTCTACATATACCTTGATCTTGACTTTAAGCACGTTTTAAAAAAGGAAGGGATAGATAAGGACGACTTACACCAGTTTCTTATCGCCAGACTGCCCATCCTTCTTGCGGTGAAAAAAGGAACCTTCTCTTTCACTCCCGGCTTTATAAAGTATCCCCCTGACATAGAGCCTTCAATTCCGATAGAAAAAATAATGATGTATCTCAGCAGACAGCTTACTCAGGAAGAGGTTGACAGGAAAATATCCGATATGAAGCTGGTGTTTGAAAAGTCAGACAACTGGGAGGAAATTGCCAGAAGAGCACACCTGAACAGTGTGGAAAAGAAAGTCCTGTCCCTAATTGACGGCAACAGAACCGTTGAGGACATACTGAACGAAACTAACATGAACAGGCTGAACCTCCAGCGGATACTGTACGGCTTCCTTGCAACAGGATTAATAAGAAGGAAAAAGCAGAAAAAAAGAAAAATAGGATTTGCACTTACCAAAAACCTATTGAATAAAATAATGGCAAAAATAAAAGGACTGTAAGGAAGGACAATGACAGCTAAAAAACAAAAGCAGATAAAGATTGTTATTGCGGGACCTTACGCCGCAGGGAAAACACAGTTCATAAACACCGTAAGTGAGATACAGACTGTACAGACGGAAGCCAAAACCACCAGAACGGGAGAAAAGGAAAAGAAAGACCACACCACAGTGGCTATGGACTTTGGACGGATAACCATTGACGACGAACACGTCCTATACCTGTTCGGAACGCCCGGTCAGGAAAGGTTTGAGTTTATGTGGGACATACTGGGAAAAGGTATGGTCGGTCTTGTGGTGCTGGTTGATTCTACAGACCCTTCAACCTTCCACGAGGCAAGGAAGATAATAAACTACTTTGAGTCCCGTTATCCTGCCCCGTTTGTGGTAGCCTGCAACAAGCAGGACTTGAAAGGAGCGTGGGACCCTAAGGACATAAGGACTGCCCTTGACCTTGACGAGGACATAAAGGTACTGCCTCTGGTAGCCCTTGACAAGGAAAGCGTTAAAAACGTCCTTCTCGTACTGCTTGAGGAAATAGCCAAGCACCTATGACAACACCTTTTCTTTCCAGAAGTTAGCCTTTTCCAGCAGTTCTTCCCTGTCCAGCGGAAGTACCTTACCTTCAAGCACCTTCAACTGACCTGCAACAACCACCGTGTCAACGTCAGTCCCTTTTGCAGAATATACTATCTGGGTGTAAGGGTCGTAAACAGGGTTAAGGTGCGGTTTGGTAAAATCAAACAGTACAACATCTGCATACTTACCTATCTCCAGACTGCCTATCTTGTCTCCCATGTTAACCGCTTCTGCTCCCCATCTTGTAGCCATCAGTAATGCCTGCCTGCTGTTTACCACCGTCGGGTCTTTCCTGACGCCCTTGTGGAGTTTTGAAGCGGTGCTTATCTCACCTACCATATCAAGGTCGTCGTTTGAGGCAGTTCCGTCCGTTCCGACGCTTACAACGACGCCTGCTTCTAACATCTTTGGAACAGGTGCTATCCCTGAAGCCAGCTTCAGGTTGCTTTCGGGACAGTGTGCAACCTTAACGCCTTTATCCGCAAGGATTTGTATCTCCCTTTCGGTAGGGTGTACCATGTGTGCCGCCAGCGTAAGGGAAGACAGGACGCCCAGACTGTCCAGATGTTCAACAGGAGTTCTGCCGTATTTTTCCTTTACTGTCTGAACCTCAAACTCCGTCTCGGACACGTGTATGTGGTAAACCACTCCGTACTTTTCAGCAAGAGCATAAGCTTTTTTAAGGGTTTCCGGTGAGCAGGTGTAAGGTGCGTGTGGACCTACCGCAGGATAAACAAACAGGTTGTCCTTGTATTTCTGGATAAACTCCTCCGTCTTTGCCAGACCTTCGTCAGGTGTTTTTGCGGCAGGCGTTGGGAAATCAAGTATTCCGGTTGACAGCACTCCCCTTATGCCTACCTCCGTTATAACGTCAGCCACCGCATTTTCAAAAAAGTACATATCAACAAAGGTGGTCGTTCCCGTCCTCAGCATCTCGTAAACGGCAAGCTCCGTGCCGTCCTTTACGAACTGGTAGCTTACCAGCTTACCTTCCGCAGGCCAGATGTATTCCTCAAGCCAGACCTTCAGCGGTTTATCACTGCCGTATCCCCTGAGGAGCGTCATCGCGGCGTGTGTATGGGTGTTAACAAAACCGGGAAGTGCCACCTTTCCTTTGCAGACCACAGTCCTGCCGAAATACTCGTTTTTCTTTTCCTTTCCTATGTCAACTATCTTACCGTCCCTGATTACTATATCAGCCTTTTCAAAAACAGTAAGGTTTTCATCCATTGTAAGAACGTAATCTATGTCCGTAAGTATCAGGTCAGCTTTTTTCAAAGCCATTCCTAACCTCCTCAACAAAAACTAAAAAAAATTATACAATAATAACAAATGGGAAAATTGCTTTTAATTTTTCTGCTTTTCATCGGGGGAGCGTACGGAAGTACGATAAAGACCTGCTACAGGATAGAGTACCTTTTCTTTGATGTGGCAAAGGTATGCGTACAGTACACATTTGAGGAAAACGAGATAAAATCCTTCGTTGATGCAAAGACAGTCGGCGTTGTAGGTGCCCTGAAGGGAATACACTACAAAGGCTACGCCGTGGCAACTAAAGACTTTAAAAGTAAAGAGTTTTATTTTTACAGGAAGGAAAAAAACAACGTAGAGATACACCACTACATATTCACCGATAAATGGGTAAATTTTTCAAAAATATCCGTGGAAAAAAACAAACAGAAACATACGGGAAAAAAAATCAAAAACGAAGGCTTTATTGATCCCTTCACCGCAGGTCTGTATTACGTAAAGATGATAAAGGAGAACAAGCCTATTGAAAGGAGAATATTTTTTAACGGAAAGGCGTACTACGTCCCTTACCAGAACAGAAAGCTTGACGGCAAGTACCTTTACGCAGAGATAAATCCGTCAAACATCAAAGTAGGCGGACTTCTCCAGCCTGTAGGCGTGTGGAAGATATGGGTAAGCCTGTTCGTTGATAAAGTGGTAAAAGGGATTATAAACATAAAGGCGGGAATTGTGAAACTGGAGAAAATAGATTAAAACTCCGGCACCGACCAACTTTCCCGACCGCTCTCGCGGCCAGTATCATAGGCGCTGGGGAGCTTAACTGCCGGGTTCGGAATGGGA
>JAADDT010000109.1 GCA_013153765.1 Aquificota bacterium | reverse complement strand
GTCTCAAGCAGGAGTGTAAACCTGCCGTGTTCCGGTAGCATACTGGTTTCGGCAGGTCCCGGAGGCATTGAAGCCACGTGTGATCCCAGCTCCTTTGATATTACCAGTCTTGGCTTTGCGTGTATGTAAATGTCGTATATTGACCTTGCGTACTGGTTTATCTCCTTAAACCAGCCTTTTTTCTCCTCGTGGACTTCCTGTGCAAGTCCCCTTTTGTGGAGGGCTTCAAAGGTCTGCTCACCTGTAAGACCTCCGCTGTTTATAGCCGCCTCTATCATAGCTATCACTTCCGAGCCTATCCACCTGAACCTGTCGTCCCATTCGGAAGGGTGGCTTATAAGTCCCTGCTGTATCATTTCCTCAAGCAGGTAAACGAGATTTCTGCCCCAGTAGGTAAGGACGTACTCTATAGGGCTTGTTCCCTGCTCAAGAAGGTTTTGGAACTCCAGTTCCACGTAAGGGTCTTCTTCTGCCTTGATGTTTATCTGGCAGGATAGCCCTTTCTCCTCCTGTGCTTTTGCGTTTAGAAGTGCAAGGGCGTGCTCCTTTCTTATGACCATTCGCAGTCCTCCTAACTTTTATTTTATCAAATAATTTTAGTAAAAAAATATCAAATTTATTCCTTAAGTCAACATTAATTACCAGCCTAAAAATCCTGATACAATATTATTCTATTAAATCACAAAAGGGGTACCTGATGGACGAAAAAGTTCTGTCCGCCCACGGGCTTACGCTGGACGAATACAGGAGGATAGTGGAGCTGTTAGGCAGAGAGCCTAACGAGGTTGAGTTGGGCATTTTTGGGGCTTTGTGGAGTGAACACTGCTCGTATAAGTCCTCAAAACCTTTCCTGAAGGTTTTTCCGACGGAAGCTCCCTGGGTACTGCAGGGACCAGGTGAAAATGCAGGTGTTGTTGAGATAGACGACAAATACGCGGTGGCGTTTAAGATAGAAAGCCACAACCATCCGTCTTACATAGAGCCGTTCCACGGGGCGGCAACGGGCGTAGGCGGTATTATCAGGGACATACTTTCAATGGGGGCAAGACCTGTATGTGCCTTTGACAGCCTGCGGTTTGGGGACGTTAGGAAGGACGGAACGAGGGAAGGTATAAAGGACGCAAAACCGATAGCACAGGGAGTAGTTAAGGGAATAGGCTTTTACGGAAACTGTATCGGCGTTCCTACGATAGGCGGTGAGGTGGTTTTTGACGAGGTTTATGCGGGAAATCCGCTGGTAAACGCCTTCTGTCTGGGAATTTTGGAAAAGGACAAAATGTTCAGGGCGAGGGCAATGAAGGTCGGTCAAAAGATGGTAATGGTCGGCTCTGCCACAGGCAGGGACGGGATACACGGTGCTACTATGGCTTCTGCCGAGTTTTCCGAGGAGACGGAGGACAAAAGACCTACAGTCCAGATAGGTGATCCGTTTTTCGGTAAAAGGCTGGTTGAGTGCACGCTTGAGGTGATGCAGAAAGGTCTGATAGAGGGCTGTCAGGACTTTGGGGCGGCAGGGCTTGCAGGCTCAACCTCCGAGTTCGGGGCAAAGTCCGGTATGGGGGTAAGGGTGTATCTGGAAAATGTCCCTCTGCGGGAAGGAAACATGACGCCTTACGAAATCCTCCTTTCCGAGTCCCAGGAAAGGATGCTGTACGCCGTTGACGACGATAAGGTTGATCAGGTATTACAGACCGCAAAGTGGTACGGGCTGGAGGCGGCTGTTATCGGGGAAACGACTGACACCGGCAGAATGGAGGTTTTTTACAAAGGGGAGAAGGTTGCTGACCTTCCCATATCAGCCATAGTGGACGAGGCTCCCGTTTACGACCGTCCACGGAAAAAGCCACAATACCTTCAAGAGACGGAAGCATTTGATCAGGAAAGTCTGGCTGAGGTTGACCTGAAGGAAGCCATAAGAAAGGTTATTTCGTCTCCGACAATAGCGAAAAAAGAATGGGTTTACAGACAGTACGACCACGAGGTCGGGATAAACACCGTGGTAAAGCCGGGCAGTGATGCGGCTGTCTTAAGGGTAAAGTGGGCTGTAAAGCCGGAGATAAACTCTGAAAAGGCTGTTGCCATAGCTTCCGATGGGAACGGCAGATGGGTCTATCTCAATCCGTACGAAGGCGGTAAAAGGGTTGTTGCGGAAGCTGTCAGGAACGTGTACGTAAGTGGGGCAAAGCCTCTTGCAATAACTGACTGCCTGAACTGGGGAAATCCGGAAAATCCAGAGATAATGTGGCAGTTTGAACAGGCAACGAAGGGTATGGCTGACGCCTGCCGTGAACTGAACACGCCTGTAATAAGCGGGAACGTGTCCCTTTACAACGAGACAGTCCTGCCGGACAGGAGGGTAAACGTGTATCCTACGCCTACGGTTGTGGCGGTGGGGGTACTTGATAAGCCTGAAGATGCTATACCTTCCTTCTACAGGCAGGCAGGGGACGTGGTAATACTGATAGGGGACGTGGAGCAGAAGCCGGTGGTAAACGGCAGTGAATACCTGAAGGAAGTCCACGGCAAGGTAGCCGGCAAAATACCTCCAATAAACCTTGAGACGGAAAAAAAGCTTATGGAGTTTATCCGTTCAAACAGGGACAGGATAAAGTCCGCACACGACGTTTCCGATGGGGGTCTGATTACGGCACTGCTTGAACCGGCGTTTCTGGACGAAAAGACCTTCGGGCTTGAACTAAACATAGATACGGATTACAGACCGGACTTTGAGCTGTTTGACGAGATGAGGAGTATTGTCGTAATAACGGCTGAGGAAAAGGACGTCCCTTATCTGGAAGCTAAGGCAAGGGAAGGTGCGTTAGGCTTTAAGGTGGTAGGTAAGGTGGTTGAAAAACCGGAGCTGTCCCTGAAGGTAGGTAAAACAGAGCTGAAGGACAGTATGGAAGAGCTGAAAGCCTTGTGGGAAAACTCCCTCCCTAAACTGCTTGATTAAAAGTTGACCAAAGTCAATTATTTTTAGCCTGAACGGTTTTATAGTTTTTATAACAAAACATCACAACCATCAAAACACATCAAGGCAGGCTCAAGCACTCCAATACGCTTTTTTCTTTTTTTACAAATACTGGGAGGGAGTTTATTATGACCACCACTACGGAAGTCCTTTGGACTTTAAAGGTCGTTTACACCATTTACGCCTTTTCCATCATCTCTTTAATCGCTTGGTTTGCCTATCGGGTTACCAAACAGCCAAACAGCTACAAAACTTGGCTTACGCCGAAGGTGTTTTACACTTACCTTGCCATTCTGGTTATGGTAGGCGTCGGTATCCACATCTTAACTTACAACAAGATACCTTGGGTTGCGTGGGAGCTGAAGAAACACAAAATCCAGCCGGACAGGGTTATAGAAGTCCAGATTAAAGACCACCAGTTTATCCTTCCTGAGGAGACGCCTATCAAGATAAACTGCGGTGAGGTTGTGATGTTTAACGTTAAAAGTGCTGACCTTACTTACGGCTTTGGGCTTTTCAGACAGGACAACACGATGGTTTTCCAGATGCAGGTAGTTCCCGGATACGATAACGAACTGCTGTGGCAGTTTTTTGAGGAGGGGACTTTTTACGTTTTAAGTACCGAGTATTCGGGACCTAAAGGGGCACGGATGAAAGTGCCTGACGCCTTTCAGGTGGTTAACTGTGAGGAAAAAGTAAGCAAAGGGAGGGAAAAATGAGTATTAAGGAGTTGCTTATAAACGGACACGAAGGCGGACTTGACCACACAGGTTTAAGTCCTCTGCAGAAAATAACCTTACGGTTCGTGGTCGTTGGTCTGATATTCTACGGCGTGGCGGCTGTAGAAGGTATGATAATGAGGGCACACGAGGTAAAGCCGATACCACTGCTCAGCGACGAACACTTTTTTGCCATAATGACGGCACATCCGATAGTGGGTATTTTCGGCTCTACTTACCTGCTGGTGTTTGGGGCTTTTACTTTCCTCGTGCCGTACCTGATGAAAAAACCGCTTTTCAGCATAAAGCTTGCAAACTTTACTTGGATAATAATGTCCGTCGGCACGGTTCTCGTCTGGCTTTCCGGTTTTATATTCCACTACGCTCCACTTTACACGATATACTGGCCTTTACCTGTTGATTTTGAGCAGTTCAGCATTGCAGGGGCGGTGATGTTCGTCCTTGGGGTTGCCTTCATAATGATAGGTACGCTTGGCTTTATCTTTAACACTTACGCCACAGTTTTTTACACACCTAAAGGGCAGAAGAAACAGCCTATAAAACCGCTCCTTATGAGTGCTTTCGGTATAGACGGTTTTCTGAACCTGATAAACAAAATAAGGGGAAAGGAGCCGTATGTTAAAGAGCCTCCACTTTCCTTACCGCTCGTTGCAATATTCAGGGGTACGGTTGATACCTTCCTTGACGCTCTGGTAATCCTGACGGCAGGTCTTCTCATACTGTTTTTCATATTTAACGAGGTTTTCCAGCTTGGGCTACACTACCACTCGGTAGATGCGTTGCTTTACAAGAATATTTTCTGGTGGGGACTTGACCTGATAGCGGACGGGCTGGTCCTGATATACGTTGCCGGTACTTGGTACTTACTTGCAATGCTGATAACCGGTAGAAACCTGTTTATGCAGAACATAGCAAGGGCGGCACTACTGCTTGAGTTGATAGTGTCGTGGGCTGTGTGGAGCCACCACTTGCTTTCAGACCAGCCACAGCCGGAGATTATGAAGCTGGCTTCCGGTGAGATGATAACCGCATTTGAGTTGATCACGCAGGGGCTTGCCTTCTTTATCACACTTACGACGCTCTGGCTTGCAAGACCGCTGAAAATGACAAACGAGTTAAAGTTCCTGCTTGGGGGACTGCTTGGGTTTGCACTTGCGGTACCTGCAGGTATAATACAGGCTGACCTTGGAATGAACAGACTGCTACACAATACACAGTGGGTAGCCGGTGCACACTTCCACGTGGCAATACTGGTAGGTCTTACCATGACGCTATACAGTGCCATATACATACTGTTCCCAATCCTTACAAACAAGTCGGTAAAGCTTTACAGCCAGAGGCTTGCAAACTGGCACTTCTGGCTCCATCTTATAGGCGGTATAGGTATGGGTGCGTTTATGGGAATGGCAGGTATTGACGGAATGCTGAGAAGACACATCTACACGGAAGGTGAGTACATGCTTTACATGATACCTGCCGGAATTTTCGGGGCTATGCTGTTGCTTGCTTGGGTGATTTTTATGTTTAATATTATTGCCACCATCGGACTGAAAGGTCTGATAGGCATATTCAAGCCTTCGGAGATTGAAAAGGAAGTGATAGTGCCGGAAACGGCTACCGCAGTGCAGAAAGGGTAGGAGCTGTATGTTTGACCTGAAGAAAGCGGCTAAAAGGATAAAGGAAGACGGGCTTTACACCTTTATATACAACGAGATGAAAGAATACGCCGGGAGGGAGGAACTGACGGAGGAGGAGATACTCCTCCTCTTCCAAAAAAATCCCAAATTCCTTGAGGACTACAAGACCTTAAACACGCAAAGCGAAATAAGTAATATCCAGCTAATTGAACAGGAAGTACTGCCTGACGACACGCCTGAATGTGCAAAGCTGAAACAACAGCTGAACCACTACAGGAAAGAACTGATAAGGCTTGAGCCGTACGAAGGTAAGCCGGACAGTATGGTTTACGCCATATGGATAGGCTCGGCTGTCGTTTTCCTGATCTTCGTGATACACAACCTTATCGTCCTTTATACTTACTGGTACGAAAAGTATCCCTATCTGGTTTACCTGTCCTATCTGGTGGTGGCTGTTGGGGGGTACATCTACTACAGGAAAAGGATAAAAGACCACCTTAAGTACCACGCAGTTTTCAAAGAGGTTGAGGAAAAAACGAAACAGCTGATAGAAAGGGGCAGGTCTTCAGGCTGTTTGAAAAAAATATTCCAGTAAAATATTTTTATGCAGGACAGGGAAGGTATAAAAAGGGTTTACGACGACGTTTACTTCCTTTCCACAATCCGTCCATTCAGGAACTACAGGAACTTAAAATCTCTGGACGAAACGGCTGAATACATACACTCTGTCTTTTCCCGCCATGCAGACCTTGTTGAGTATCAGGAGTTTTACGCAGACGGCAACAGATACAGGAACGTTATAGGGGTTATCAATCCTGAAGGCAGGGAAACGGTGGTGGT
>JAADDT010000111.1 GCA_013153765.1 Aquificota bacterium | reverse complement strand
CTGTTCCCTATGATAACGGTGATGGGATACGGCGTGATAGCTGAATTTATGATAAAAAAAGCAAAGGAGGATTAAAAGATGAAGTTTTCCGTTTTGGTGGCAATAGTAAACGAGGAGCTTGAGGACAAGGCGATTGACACAGCCAGAAATGCGGGAGCTGGAGGAGTTACCATAATGCACGGCACAGGACTTGGTCTGAAGGAGAAGAAAATCTTCTTCGGCTTAACCTACGAAGGAAGGGAAAGTATCCTCCTGTTCGTCCTTGAGAAAAAGCTTGCCTACAAGGTCTTAAAAGCCCTGAACAGGGAGCTTAAGCTTGAGGAGGAGGATCACGGCATTGCGTTTACCATACCTGTTGAACACCTTGCAGGTATAAACAGGGAAGAACTGCTGAAGTTTCAGCAGGAACTTGAAGAAGACGTGTAAGGAGGGAATAAGATGCTTGTAAAAGACGTTATGAGGACTGACGTTTCAACCGTATCACCGTTCGCCTCAATAAAGGACGCACTGAAAAAGATGAGGGATCAGGAAGTTAAAGCACTTGTGGTTGACAAACAGCACCCCCACGACGTTTACGGGATTATTACCTACACCAGCATACTGAAAGCGGTTTACGCCGAAGACGGCGACATAGAGCTTCTGAACGTTTACGACATTGCGGTAAAGCCGGCTATCACCATATCTGCGGAGGTTGAGATAAAGTACGCCGCCCGTATGATGGTCAACCTTAACATAAAAAGGCTACTTGTTGTGGAAAACAACCAGCTTAAAGGTATTATATCAATGACTGATATAATAGAAGCGTTATTCAAAGAGATTGGAGAGTGATACCTAAATGCCTTTATACCTGAAGATAGCTTTTAAATACCTGTTTTCCCTGCGGTCAAAGGCACTTTCCTTTATGACCGTAATATCTTTTATCGGGATTACCGTCGGCGTGTCAGCACTTCTGATCACCCTTGCCGTAATGGGAGGCTTCCAGTGGGGACTGAAGGAAAAAATACTGGAAACCTCCCCACACATAGTAATATTCAAAATCACAGGGAACTTTACCGAGTACAAAAGCCTTTACCCGATTTTGGAGGAAGAAAAGGAGGTGGAGGCTTACCAGCCTTTCATATTTTCACAGGCTTTAGCATCACGGGAAGGGAACGTAAAATCCATAAACATAAGGGGCGTTGACCCTGATCTGGACAAAAAAATAATGAAAATAAATACAAAACTTATAGCCGGCAGGTACGAAGACCTGAAAAAGGAAAACCACGTCTTAATAGGTAAGGACGTGGCGGCAGTCCTTGACGTCTGGATAGGAGACAGTTTTACCGTAATGTCCCCCTTCGGCAGGAAAACACCGCTTG
Source organism: Aquificota bacterium (assembly GCA_013153765.1). GTDB lineage: Bacteria > Aquificota > Aquificia > Aquificales > Hydrogenothermaceae > Persephonella_A. The sequence goes on along the minus strand of JAADDT010000111.1, from coordinate 4,831 downwards.
GCTTTCTGCCGAAAATAAAAAAGGTTTACGTGGCAGGTATAGTTGAGTTCGGTATGTACGAGTACGACTCAACGTTCGTCCAGATGAAGCTGAAAGAGGCACAGGCGTTTTTTGATATGAAGGACAGCGTTACAGGTATCCAGCTGAAGCTGAAAGACCCTTACAGGGCGGACATTGTGAAGAAAAAACTGCAGGAAAAAATATCCTACCCTTACATAATAAGGTCGTGGATGGACCTGAACAAAAGCCTGTTTCAGGCACTACAGCTTGAAAAACTGGCAATGTTCCTCGTAATAGCACTTATCGTCCTTGTTGCCTCTTTCAACGTGTCAAGTCTACTGATAACCAAAGCAAGGGAAAAAAGGAAAGACATAGCCATACTGAAAACCATAGGAGCGGACAACAGCTTTATCCTGAAAATATTCCTGTGGCAAGGTATGTTGATAGGCATAGCCGGAACTATTGCCGGCACATTAATCGGATTTACGGCAATATACGTTGCGGACACTTACAAACTGGTAAAGCTAAATCCGGAGGTTTACATGATAGAATACCTGCCACTGAAAATCTCCTTTATGGACATTACGGCGGTTTTCGTAGCCTCACTGCTTATATGCTTCATCTCCTCCATACTCCCTGCATTCTTCGCATCAAGGGAAGTTCCTGCCGAGGTTCTCCGTTATGAGTGATTTTATAGTGGAAACGGTAAATCTGGTAAAAAGGTACTACCTTGAGGGAACTTACATAGAAGCACTGAAGGGAATAAACCTGAAAATAAAAAAGGGAGAAATGGTAGCACTTATGGGACCTTCCGGCTCGGGAAAAAGCACACTCCTGCACCTGCTCGGCGGTATTGACCTGCCGACGGAAGGGAAGGTTTACATAGACGGTGAGGACATATTCCTCCTTGGTGAAAAAAAGCTTGCAAGGTTTAGAAACGACAGGATAGGCTTCGTTTTCCAGTTCCACTACCTACTTCCCGAATTTACCGCACTTGAAAATGTGATGATACCAGTCCAAATTTATAATAAAGGTGATGCGGAAAAAAAAGCCAGAGAAATACTGGCAAGGCTCGGTCTTGAGCACAGGCTAAACCACAGACCTCCCCAGCTTTCCGGCGGGGAGCAACAGAGAGTAGCAATAGCCAGAGCGGTTGTAAACCAGCCGTCTTTGGTTCTTGCCGACGAGCCTACAGGCAACCTTGACAGCAAAAATACCGCTTTAGTTATGGAGTTATTAAAAGAACTGAACGAAAAGAATAATGTGAGTATGGTCATTGCCACCCACGACAGTGAAGTGGCACAATATTGTAATAGGATCATATTTTTAAGGGATGGTATGCTTCAGACTTGAAAATTCTGCTTCAGGTATAAATTTATTAAGCTTGGAATTTTTTTAATAAAATGAAAATGATAGAGGTGTTTAGATATGTTTGAAAAGTTTACAGAAAGGGCAAGAAAGGTAATACTAAACGCAAGGGAAAAGGCACTTGACTACAGGAGCAACTATTTAGGCAGTGAGCACCTTCTCCTTTCCCTACTTGAGGAGGAGGACATACCTGTTCTGGTTCTTTCCAGATTTGGGCTTACTGTGGATAAGGTAAAAAGAACACTTACATCCCAGATGGTACACGGAAGCCATACAGGTGAAGTCCTGTTTGCACCGGACGCAAAAAGAGTACTTGAGTTTGCGGTAGAAGAGGCAAGGATACTCCACCACCAGTTCGTAGGTCCCGAGCATCTGCTTATAGGCATAGTAAGGGAAAAAACAGGTTTAGGCGGTCGCGTCTTAAGAGGATTTGGCGTTGACGAATACTCTATCAGGAAAGAGATACTCCAAATACTGGGCGAAATACCGCCGCAGGAACAGGTTAAGCAGGTTCCAACACCTAACATAGACAGGTTTTCCAGAGACCTTACGGCACTGGCAAGGGAAGGTAAGCTTGACCCTGTAATAGGCAGGGATAAGGAAATAGATAGAGTAATACAGATACTTTCCAGAAGGAGGAAAAACAACCCTGTCCTGATTGGTGAGCCGGGAGTGGGCAAAACCTCCATCGTGGAAGGTCTTGCACAGAGGATAGCCAACAAGGAAGTTCCCGAACCGCTACAGTCAAAAAGGATAGTGGCACTTGACCTTGCGGCACTGGTAGCCGGAACGAAATACAGGGGACAGTTTGAGGAAAGGCTTAAAAACATACTTAAAGAGCTTGAGAAAGCTCCATACATCATACTGTTTATTGACGAGCTACACACACTCGTAGGAGCAGGAGCGGCTGAAGGCTCTATAGACGCATCAAATATGCTCAAGCCTGCACTGGCAAGGGGAGAGATACAGGTAATCGGAGCAACCACTATAGACGAGTACAGAAAATACATAGAAAAAGACGGTGCACTGGAAAGGAGGTTCCAGCCTGTTTTAGTTGAGCCTCCAACACCTGAAGACACGGTAAAAATACTGATGGGACTGAAGAAAAAGTTTGAGGAGTTCCACGAGGTAGAATACACAAAATCCGCCATAGAAAAGGCTGTTGACTACTCGGTCAAATACATCACTGACAGACAACTGCCGGACAAGGCTATAGACCTGATAGACGAAGCGGGAGCCTGGGTAAGGATAAGGGAGATGGAACTGCCTCCCAAACTGAAAAGGATAGAGGAAAGGATTAAGAAAATAGAGGAAGAGAAAGCGGTTGCCGCAAGGGAGCAGGACTTTGAAAAGGCGGCAAAACTGAGGGACGAGGAGCTGAAGCTTAGGGCTAAGTTTGAGACGCTTAAAGCGGAATGGAAGGAAAAGAAAAAGGTCAAAAAGCCTAAAGTAAAGGACGAGGACATAGCCAGAGTTGTTGCCAAGTGGACAGGCATACCTGTGGCAAGGCTTACCGAAACGCAGGCTGAAAAACTGCTCCACATAGAGGAAGAACTCCACAAGAGAGTGGTTGACCAGAACGAGGCTATAGAGGCAATAGCAAAAGCCATAAGAAGAAACAGCGTGGGACTGAAAGGTACACACAGACCTATAGGCGTGTTTATGTTCCTCGGACCTACAGGCGTAGGTAAAACGGAAACTGCTAAAGCACTGGCGGAATACCTGTTCGGCACTGAAGAGGCACTTATAAGGTTTGATATGTCCGAGTATATGGAAAAACACACGGTCTCAAGACTGGTAGGAGCACCTCCCGGATACGTCGGATACGAAGAAGGCGGACAGCTTACGGAGGCGGTAAGGAGAAGACCTTACTCGGTAATACTGTTTGACGAAATAGAAAAGGCACATCCGGACGTGTTTAACATATTCTTACAGATATTTGACGACGGAAGGCTTACGGACAGCTTCGGCAGAGTTGTTGACTTCAGCAACACAATAATCATAATGACCTCAAACCTTGGAGCAAGGCTTATACTGGAGTCAGGTAAGGTCGGATTTGAACAGCAGTCCGGAATGCTTGATTACGAAGAGATGAAAAAGAACGTCCTCCAGCAGGTAAGGAAACACTTCAGTCCCGAATTCCTGAACAGGCTTGACGAGGTAATCGTATTTAAACCACTGGACAAAGAGGTTATGAAAGGTATAATTGATATACAACTGAAGGAGATTAACAAAAGGCTGAAGGAATGGGGAATAACTGTAAAACTGTCCAGAAAGTTCGTGGATTACCTTATGGAGAAGGAATTCAAGCCGGAATTCGGAGCAAGGTCAATCAAGAGGGCATTACAATCGCTGGTGGAAGACCTGCTGGCGGAAGAAATACTGAAAGGAAAGCTACCTTCAGGTTCGGTGGCGGAAGTGGTGCTGAAGAAGGACGGCAAAGTCGGAATAAAGGTGAAAAAACCAAAAACACAAAAAACCGCCAAGAAGAAGGAAAAAGAGGTGGCTACAGCCTAAAAATCGGGGGATTTCTAATCCCCCTTCTCATAATCCTGTTTTCATTTTTTCCCCTAAACTCACAGGCAGAGACGGAAAACAGCCAGATACAGGCAGGAAACCTGTCTGAAGAAGTCCAGAAGGTTTATCGCTTAAGAAAAATAGAGATAAAAGGTCTAAAATACGTAAAACCTGAGCTTATATACCCCCTGATAACCATAGGAAAGGGAGCTATCGTTACGAGAGACAACATAGTAAACATACTGAGGGACTTATACAAGCTGGGCTATTTCAGGGAGATAGAAACCTATACCAGATACACGGAAAACGGCGTTGACCTTATATTCGTTTTTGAAGAGCTACCTGTTGTCCAGAAGATAGAGTTTGAAGGGAACGAGGAAATATCGGACGAAGACCTGATGCAGGTTTTAGGCATACAGACGCAGGAAAGGACGGAAAGCGGTGGAGCAATCCCCTTTTCCACATTGGGACCTGAACTGGCAGAAAAAATGGCTTCCATAAGACGGGGACTGGGCAGAGTTTTCTCCATTGACGAAATCAACAGAATGGTAAAAGCAATAAAGGAAAAATACGAGAAAGAAGGTTTTTACAACGTAAAGGTAAGCTACTACTTTAAGGGAAATACGCTGGTCTTCAAGATAGACGAGGGACAGCGGGCATACGTCAAAAAAATAATCATCATAGGGAACAGGCAGATTGACGAGGACGAAATAAAGGACGTTATGGAAACGAAAGAAAGGGCAGTGTGGAAACTCCGCTTCCACCCCCGCCTGAAAAAGGAAGTGCTTTACGAGGACATAGAAAGGATAAGGGAGCTTTACATAAACAAAGGCTTTTTTGAGGTTCAGGTAAGCAAACCTAAAATAGAGCTGAAAAACGGTGAGGAGTACTACATCACCATAGAGATAAAGGAAGGTCCCAGATACAGGCTTTCCGGTCTTGAGTT
>JAADDT010000037.1 GCA_013153765.1 Aquificota bacterium | reverse complement strand
GACATACAGATAACCGGCAACTACTCGTTCTGGAGGCGGGAGATAATAGCAATTACAGGGCTTGTTGAAGGATACCCTGTTGAGCTGAAGCTACTGCACAATGTTTATACCAGACTGAAAAAGTTTTATATGGACAACGGCTTTCCATTCGTGCAGGTTTACCTCCATTCTCGCATAGACAAGAAGGGAAACGTCAGCGTACAGATAGAGATTGACGAGGGGAAGGAGGTTGAGGTCGGGGACGTTATAATCAGGTTTTCCCGTCCCGTAAGCGACAAGCTGAAGGAGGAGGCAGTAAAGCACTCCGGCATAAAGAAAGGCTCACTTTTCAGGCTTTCGGAAATAACCTCCAGCATAGACAGGATACAGCAGTTTTTGTACAAAAAGGGCTTTTACGACGCCTTTGTTAACGTGGTCAGCTTCAGACCTGACGGGGACGAGATGGACGTGGTCGTTTATGCGGAGCTGGGAATAAAGTACAGGATACACTTTTCCGGAAACAAAGCCTTCAGCGAAGAAGAACTAAAAAAGCTCCTTACATTTGAGGAAAACGGCTTTAATTACTACCAGCTGGTACAGTCCACCGAAAGGATAGAAAAGTTTTACAGGGAAAGGGGATATCTGGATGCGAGAGTGATACCCTCCTTTGTGGAGGATTTTAAGAAGCTTACTACGGACATATATTTCACGGTGGTGGAAGGCTCTCCGTACACGCTTAAAAAAGCGGTGGTTGAGACGGACGTTGAAAAGGTAAAAAGGTTTTTCAAAAAGCTTGAAGGGAAGGTTTATAAGCCGGTGGAGATAAAAAAGTTTCTCCAGAAAACGGTTGACAGCCTCTACAACAAAGGATACCTGAACGCCAGCTACAGCCTGAACGAAAAGGTGGACAGGGAAGACAAGACGGTGGTTCTGGAGGTTAAGTTTAATAGGGGATACCTTTTTATGCTCCGTAGCCTGAAAATAAAAAACATAGACTTTAAGGTTGACGTTGACCTGCCAGCCAGATACGACCCTTTCTTCCTGCTGGACACACTGAAGAAGGTAAAGAAAAAGCTAAAAGAGGAAGGATACTTTGAGGGGGACGCTTTCCTTGACGTTTCTTTCCACAAGGAAGGTAAAACCATTTATGCAGATGCGGTAATAGAGGCAAAGAAAGGTGAAAGGTATAAAAACGGGATAGTGTTTTTTTACGGCACTTGGCACCTGAACCCTGTAATGCTTGAAAAAAACATGTCAACAGACAGGTTTTACTCTAAAGAGGAGTTTGACAACGAGCTTGACTTTCTTTACTACACACACATATTTGACGCCATAAACCCTTACGTTGAGATAGACCGGCAGGAAAAACAGGTAAACAGGATTTTCGTACTGCACGAGGACAAGAGGGGCTCTTTCCAAGGGCTGATAGGATACAGCAGTGAGCAAAAGCTCAAGCTTTCCGCCGCCGTAAGGCTGAAAAACCTGTTCAGCTACGGATTTGAGACCTCGGCTTACGTGGAAAAGACGGATTTGGGCTTTTTCTACAAGTTTACGTTTGGAAACAGACTACTACCTAAAAGGACTGGAGTTTTCGGCTCGTACCTGAAGACTTACCAGTACCACTCAATCTACGACCTGAAGCTCTACGGCTACGAGATGAAGGTAAGCAGGAAGCCTAACAAGTGGATAAAGCAGGAGCTTACCCTTTCTTACCTGAAAAACACCCTGTTAAACCAGACCGTTTACCCTGACAGCTTTTTTAACACGCTGAAGCTAAGCTTTGCCGTGCTGGACGACCACAGGAAGCCGAAAACCAATCCGAAGGGGGGATACCACATTACGGCTCTGGTTGAGAGGGAGTTTAAGGACATTAAGTTTTTCAAAACGTACCTTTCCGGCAGGTACTACATCCCTATGGGCTTTTTAACGTTTTCACAAAAAATAACCGCAGGATACATATTCAAAAGCCTCAACTCCCTTCCTCCTTCCGAAAGGTTCTTTTTAGGGGGCGTATCAAACTTCAGGGGATTTGGATACGAGAAGGTGGCAGGCAAGTACGGAACTGGAGGAAACAGCCTGCTCCTGTTTAACAACGAAGTAAGATACCCTCTGTTTACCAGATTTAACCTTTACGGATTTTCCTTCGTTGACATGGGGAACGTTTACGTGGACTTTACAGACCTGAAGGGGCTGTACATGAGGAAAACGGCAGGGACGGGCGTTTACGTGCCGACGCCTGTAGGCTCTTTTCTGTTTGACGTTGCTTTCAAGCTGGACAGGAAAACGGGGGAAGACCGGTACAGGTTAGAATTTAGTATAAATACCTTATTTTGAGATATAATGAAAATTACTTAACGCAAGAGGTTTAATATGTTTGGAATAGGACTGGCAGAACTTATAGTAATATTTATCGTTGCACTGCTTGTGCTGGGACCTAAAAGACTGCCTGAAGTGGCAAGGACGCTGGGGAAGTTTTACAGGGAAATAAAATCAACCATTGACGAAGTGAAGGACGTTGTGGCTGAAGAACCTAAACCGAAAAGGCAGTATCCTCCGGTGGAAGAAAGGCTGTCCCGTTTAGACGAACTGGAAGAAAAGGAGACGGAAAAGGAAAACAAAGAAGAAAAGCCGGAAAGGGAAAAAATCTCCTTTAAAAAGAAAGCTGGGGAGAAGGCTTAAATGGAACAGGAAGGGAAAAACCCTGAAGAGTACGAAGCTCCCATAACGGAACATCTGGCAGAGTTAAGGACAAGGCTGATAAGAAGCCTGATAGCCATCGGCATCGGTATGGTTGTGGTCTTTACGCAGGTTGATTTCTTTTTTGACATATTTAAAGAACCGCTTAACAAGGTTTTTCCGGACTTGAAGCTCGTGGCTTTAACGCCGACGGAAGCGTTTTTTACCGCTTTTAAAATAGCATTTTTAGGCGGTTTCGTGCTGGCATCTCCCTTCGTTTTCTACCAGATATGGAAGTTTATAGAGCCTGCTCTTTACGAGGAGGAAAAAAAACTGGTAGTGCCTTTTGTTTTTTTTACTACGGTTTTTTTCCTTTCCGGAACCCTTTTTGCGTTTTTCGGCGTTCTGCCTCTGGCTATCAAGTTCCTTCTGACCTTCGGCTACACCCAGCTTGAAGTGGAAGCGATGATATCCGTAAGCTCTTACATATCGTTCGTGGTAAGGCTGCTGCTTGCCTTCGGCATCACCTTTGAACTGCCGGTAATACTTTCATTACTTGCCAGACTTGGTCTGGTAACACCGGAAACCCTCGTAAAGTTCAGACCGTTTTTCGTCGTTTCGGCGTTCGTCCTTGCGGCTGTCCTAACTCCGCCGGACATAATTAGCCAGATATTTCTGGCTATGCCTCTTATAGTCTTTTACGAGCTGTCCATATTTATGGCAAAAATACTCTACCCCCGCAGTGAAAAGGGAAAAGTAAGCAAAACTTGAAAAAAATCCTTTATTGTTATTTACTTTTTTTATACTAAACGCTGGTTAAAAAATGGCTTCACAAAAAAACAGCAGTTTTGCGGTAATTGGAATAGACAGGGATTACACCATCGTCCATCAGAACGACACGGCTGTAAAGGAGTACGGCAAAGCGGAAGGGAAAAAATGCTACGCGGTGTTTAACCACTTTGACCGTCCCTGCTACAAGGCAACCCAATACACCTGTCCAATAAAAATACTTGAGGACATCAACTCGGATACTTACACCGGCGTTTACACCCTTTCTGCAAAACCCAGCAAGTACGTGGTAATAACCGTTGAGAGGGACGGTGATATTTTCGTGCAGAAACATAGAATTCTGGACAGGCAACAGCTTGACCTGATTGATTTTAGAAAAATATTTAACTTCCTGTCAGAAGGGCTGGTGCTTATAGACAAAAAACAAAATAAGGTAAAATTTTTAAACGAAAGTTTTATAAAAATCTTTAACCTTGAAGCAGAAGCAGGCAGGCTGATAGATGCGGACGTAAAAACATTAAACGGCAAACTGCCTGCGGAAATGGAAGGGATACTGCTGAAGGAGGGGGAAATTCCTGACAATCAGGAATTTATAAGCCACTACAGGGATAAATATCTGGTGGTAAAAAAAATAACCATAGAGGACAAGTACGTATTGTGGAGTTTTGAGGAAAAAAAGGAAACGGACTTAAGCGACGAGATATTTAGAGTACTGCTTGAGATGAGTCCTGTGGGCATATTCCTCCAGTGTGGGGGACGGTTTATGTACGCAAATCCCACGCTTGCCTCTATTCTCCAGACAAACGCAGGTGAGTTAATAGGGGCAAGTATTTTTAATTACATACACCCTGAAGACAGGAAAAAGGTAAGGGAGCTGGTCAGAAACAGTAAAGGGAAGCTGAAGCTGATAGTGAGAGTGCTGACCGCAAAAGGCGAAACCAAGTGGGCGGAAATAATTCTGGACACCATAAACTTTAAAGGAAAGGAATGCAACATAGGTAGCTGTGTGGACATTACGGAGATGAAGGAGCTGGAGGACAACCTCCGTAGGCTTGCCACCATAGACCAGCTGACAGGCATATACAACAGGTACTCCTTTGAAAAGTTCCTTGAGGAGGAGATAAACAGGGCGGAAAGGTACGGCACCAGATTTGCTTTGATAATGTTTGACGTGGATAACTTTAAGCAGATAAACGACACTTACGGACACCAGATAGGGGACAGAGTGTTAAAGGAACTGGTTAAGGTGGTGAAAAGCAACATCAGGAAGTCAGACATATTTGCACGCTGGGGCGGTGAGGAATTTATGATACTTGCACCTATTAAAAGGGAGGAGGACGCTTACAAAATAGCGGAAAAGATAAGAAAAAAAATAGAAAGCTACCACTTTGACCCTGTAGGCAGGATAACCGTAAGTCTGGGAATATCCTTTTACAGGAAAGGTGATACAATTAAATCACTTGTAAGGCGGGCTGACGCCGCACTTTACGAGGCTAAAAAAACAGGCAAAAACAAGACGATAACAGCAGTTTAGGGAGGAGTTATGGAAATAAACTTCAGCTCCCTTGACCCGAAGCAGGTTTACAAGCTGATGACCAGCACCATAGTACCAAGACCTATAGCGTGGATATCAACCGTAAGCAGGGACGGTATATACAACCTTGCACCTTTCAGCTACTTTGCGGGAATATCCAGCAACCCTCCGCTGGTGGTGGTCTCAATAGGTAGAAAGCCGGACGGTCAGAAGAAGGACACCTGGCAAAACATTGAGGAAACGGGAGAGTTCGTGATAAACACGGTTGTGGAAGAACTGGTTGAACAGATGAACATTACCGCATATCCGTACGAAAGGGAGGTTGACGAGTTTAAGGAGGCGGGGCTTACGCCACTGCCTTCCACAGCCGTAAAACCACCCAGAGTGGGGGAATCTCCAATAAACCTTGAGTGTAAAGTCCACCGGATACTGGAAATAGGGAAAATGGGAATAATATTCGGGGAGATTTTAAACAGCCATATAAGAGATGATATACTTAATGAAAAGGGCTACGTGGACACTAAAAAGCTAAAGCTTGTAGGAAGGCTTGGAGGGGCTGACTACTGCCTCATAACGGAAGAAAACACCTTTGAATTGAGGAGACCAGACAAGAGGTAAGTAATGGACAGGAGAAACGCCTTAAAGGAGTTCAGGGAAACGATAAAAAGTGCAGGACTTAAATACACACCGCAGAGGGAGAAAATATTTAAGGTAATACTGTCAACCAGAGGGCATTTTGAGATAGAGGAGCTGGTACACAAAATACGCTCAAAAAACATAAACGTGTCAAGGGCTACCGTTTACAGAACCCTTGAAATACTGAAAAATCTCGGATACGTTAACGAGGTTATAAAGTTTAAAAACAAAACTATTTACGAAGTGGCTCTTAAAGACCACCACGACCACCTGATATGTAGAAAGTGTAAAAAGATCATAGAGTTCCATTCTGACGAGATAGAAAAACTCCAAAGCAAGATATGTGAGGAATACGGCTTTAAGCCGGACTTCCACAGACTTGAGATATTCGGATTATGCAAGGACTGTCAAAAGTAAACCTTTCCGCAATTCTCCTTGCAGGCGGTAGAAGTAGCCGTATGGGAAGGGACAAGGCTTTCCTTGAACTGAACGGAAAAACTTTTCTCCGAATAATAGGAGAAAAGCTGTCCAAACACTGCGGTGAGATAATCGTATCCGGCAACAGGGAAAAGGAGGTTTACCTGTCCCAGCTGTCAGACCTGCCTGT
>JAADDT010000092.1 GCA_013153765.1 Aquificota bacterium | reverse complement strand
ATAGACCTAAATTAATGATGAAGCTAAACTCTATATTGGAGGAGAGAAAGATGCCTCTATCTATAACAGATGAAATGCTTGAGAAAAATCCGTTCTTTCAAAAAGGTAAACAGGAAGGATTGCAGGAAGGTAAACTTGAAGCGAAAAAAGAGGCTATTGTCAGTATCTACAAAGAATTAAATCTACCTGCTGAGAAGATAGCCAAAATGCTTAATGTTTCTCAAGAGTTTGTTGAGGAAGTGTTAAAAGAGAAAAACTTATTAAAGGATTAATTATGCCAATCACCATAACAGATGAAATGCTTGAGAAAAATCCGTTTTTCCAGAAGGGCAAACAGGAAGGCTTGCAGACATCTATTTAAAATCTAAAAGTTTTAAAAAAAAATAATTTCCTAAAAGAATAGATACAAAAACACCACCTTCCACCGTATCCGTCCAGTATCTCCATCTTTGCTTACACGGAAAAACCACAAACAGTGGTAAAATAGTTATTTTGAAAACGGTTATAAGGGGAGTTTTATGTTTATAAACATTGCCAAGTCAAAATGGATGAAGATTATACTTTTCATAACGACCTTTGCCTTCGTGGGAACGGCTTTCGTGGCACTTATCGTCTATAAGCTGGCAGGGAACATACAGGGTATAGCACAGGTAAACGGCAGGGAAATACCTGTAGCCGAGTTTTACTACCACCTGAACCTGATTACCAGACAGTACGAGGCACAGGGGATAGACACCGCACCGCTGAAAAAACAGCTTTACCGTGAGGCTATAAGGAACGCAATCCAGATGGAACTGCTTTATCAGGAGGCTGAAAAGGAAAACATCACAGCCACCAAAGAAGAAGTAAAACAGTACCTTCTGGACATAGAAGCTTTTAAGGTTGACGGAAAGTTTTCAAGGGAAAAATACCTTGCATACGTGTCAGACATAGGTCTAACTCCCAAGTTTTTTGAAGAAATACTCCGTAAAGAGTTGTCAGTAAGACACCTGCTTGCCATACACAGGGCAGGCTTTTACATCACCGAAGACGAGATAGACACCTTCATAAACAAACAGCTTGCACGGATTACGGGAAAGTTCCTTTTCATAAAACCGGTGGAATACAAGCCTTCGGAACAGGAAATAAAAGAATACTACCAGAAGCACAAGGACAAGTTCTCCGGCAAAAAGGGAAAGCTTGTGGCGGTGTATAAAATAGACGGTCAAAAATTAGGTGAGGAAAAGGCACAACAGGTCGTAAAACAGGTATATGCACTGCTTAAGGAAGGCAAGCCGGTACAGGGCTTGGAAGGTGTGGAAAAGGTGTTTGAACAGCCTATTTACGGGGAAAAACCTAAACTGCCAGAAGCGGTATTGAAGGAAATAGAAAAACTGGGGGAAAACAAAAAAATCGCACTGGTATCTGAAGACGGGGTTTACTACCTTGTAAAATACGAAAAAGAGGTCTATCAGCCACAACCTTTTGAAAAGGTGAAAGAACAGATAATAAAAGCCATAAAGAAAGAAAAGGCAAAGCAGGAGAAGGAAAAACTTGTTAAGGAACTTGAACAGGTCGTAAAGGAGGAAAAAGACCTGAACAAAATAGCACAGCGGTACGGCGGTAAGGTTGAGGATGTAAAGGGTAAAGACCTCCAGTCGTTAAGCATAGAATACTCCATTCCGCAGTCAAAAATCGGACTGCTTACAAAACCTTCACAGGATAAAATAACGCTTGTTGAAACTGTTAACGGCGTACTCCTTGCAAAGGTTGAGAAGGTAGAGCCACCTTCCAAAGAGAAGAAAAAGGAATTGGAAAACCTGCTTAAGCCTATCCTTCTGCAAAACAAGTACGAAACGCTACTCCAGATGTACATAGACAAGCTTGAAGAAGGAAGCGAGATCATCATAAACAGGAGGTTTCTCCAATAGACAGAACTCCTTACGATTACCAGTTTTTGTGGAGACAGCTTGAGCTGGGCTACAGGGAGATCAGGAAAGAAAGGTATAAAGAGCTTGTAAGCCGTTTTCTGTTTGATGAGGAAATCAGAAAAAAGGTTGAAAAGCTAAAAGACAAAAACGGCAGGAATTACGAAGGTGGACTGCTGGAAAAGACAGCCTCCGTCCTTTCCCTCGCACTGTGTATTTACGACAATTATCCCGAAATAGATATTGATCTGATTTTATCTGCTATAATATTGAACTATTTATGCAGGGCATTCAAAAAAAGTGAATGCTACCAATTGGTAAAAGAATACGATGAGCTGGTTCCATTCCTTTTCACGAAAAAAAGGAAAAAGCCGACCGTTGAGCTTACCGTCTTTGACGGCATTAACAAACTGGACAACAAAATATATTCAGGGTTAAGGAGGCTATGCTGGGGAGACAAAACTAAAAAAAAGGAGAGGTAAAGTATGGTCTCTGAAGAAAGAGTTGTGTTTGACAACGGGACACACCAGAACATCTTGCTTGAGGACTACGGCCACGGCGAGATGGTACAGTCCAATGTCCACTTCATCGTTGACAGCGGAGAAGGTATTCTCCTTGATCCGGGCGGACACAAGGTCTTTAAGCATCTGGTCTCCGAAATCGGCGGTCTTATCGGACTGGACAACCTGAAGTACATCTTCCTTTCACATCAGGACCCGGACATCGTTGCAGGTATTAACGGCTGGCTTATGACCACGAAAGCCACCGCACTATCTTCCGTCCTGTGGACAAGGTTCATACCTCACTTCGGCGTTGACAAGTTTGCGGTAAGCAGGATTAAGGGCATTCCCGATGAAGGGGCTGTCATCACTTTAGGCAGTACGGAGCTTTACATACTGCCTGCACACTTCCTCCACGCTCCCGGCAACCTTCAGATTTACGATCCTGTCTCAAAAGTCCTCTACTCGGGAGACATTGGGGCATCACTTGGACAGGACTACGTCTATGTTGAAGACTTTGAAAACCACGTCCAATACATGGAAGGCTTCCACAAAAGGTACATTCCTACAAACAAGGTTCTTAAAGCTTGGGTAAAAATGGTAAGGGAGCTGGACGTGGAAACAATCGCACCACAGCACGGGGCAATAATGAAAGGTAAGGAAATAGTCAACAGCTTCCTTGACTGGCTTGAAAACCTTCCCTGTGGTATTGATATTATGGAGGAGGCTTACAGGAAGCCGACAAAAAAATTTGAAGGGTAATATTGGTAAAGCACTATCCGGTCTTACACAGGGAAATACTGGACTTTTTTAAAGGTCTGGAAGAAGGGGTAATAGTTGACGCTACGGTAGGCGGGGGAGGTCATACCTCTTTAATACTACAGCAGAAGCCTAAAATAACCGTTATCGGCATAGACAGGGACAGTGAGACTTTAGAAAAGACTGCACAAAAGCTGTCAAAGTTCGGAGACAGGTTCATTCCTGTAAACGCCGTATTCGGCGAGCTTGACAAGGTTCTTGACAGTCTGGGTATAGAAAAGGCTGACGGCTTCCTTTTTGACTTGGGCGTTTCAATGTTCCAGCTGAAAGGGGACAGGGGCTTTTCCTTCCAGGAAGACCAGCCTTTAGATATGCGAATGGACAGGAGCCAGCACCTTACGGCTTATCAGGTTGTAAACCAGTATCCAAAAGACCTGCTTGAAAAAATTCTGAAAGAGTACGGGGAAGAAAGGTTTGCAGGCAGGATAGCAAAAAATATCGTTGAATACAGGAAAAAAAAGCCGATAGAGACCACCGGCGAGCTTGCCAAAATCGTTTACCACTCCTATCCTCCAAAGCTGAGAAGGGGCAGGATACATCCCGCCACACGCACCTTTCAGGCTATAAGGATTGAGGTAAACGACGAGCTTGGTCAGGTGAAGGAAGGGATATCAAAAGCCGTTGACAGACTGAAAACAGGCGGTATAATACAGGCAATATCCTTCCACTCCCTTGAAGACAGGATAGTAAAAAACATTTTTAGGGAGGGAAAAAAGTTAAAGAAATTGGAACTGCTGACGAAAAAACCTATTATACCTAAGGTGGAAGAAATAAAAGAAAATCCACCTTCAAGAAGTGCAAAATTAAGGGTAGCAAAAAGGGTGTAAAAATGGTTAGGGAAAGGGTCTATGAACTAAAAAAAGATTTCTCACAGGCGGGGAAGTATTTTACCTATGTAATGTTTATCCTTTCAATGGCTGTAGGTCTGGCTGTTTATAACCATTACTACTTTAAGGTAGAAAAGGACATAATGACGCTTGCCAAACTGAAAGGACAGTTGCAGGCGAAAAACCTGATGCTGAAAAAAGAGATAAGCGGTCTTTCCTCTCCGGACAGGATAGACAAAATAGCAACGCAAAAGCTTAAGATGAAGCCGGTGGACTACTCTAAAGTCCGTTTTATAGACACCAAGTAGGAAATGTATGGTAAAGAAGAAGGCGTACTTTCTTGCTTTCTTGATTTTTGTGGGCTTTCTTCTGGTTGTCGGCAGACTGGCTTACTTCCAGATAATTAAGAGGGATTATTTTCTTTCTTACATAGAAAGGCAGTACAAAACCACCGAAAAGGTAGTCCTGCCGAGGGGGACTATCTTTGACGCAAGCAACCGTATAGTAAGTATTAGCGTTCCCACGCTGGACATATTTGCCATCACTCCATACATAAAGGACAAGGAAAGGCTTGCAAAGGAGCTTTCAAAAATACTTAAACAGCCGTATTCTGACCTGCTGAGGAAACTGAACTCAAACAAAAGGTACGTGGTACTGGCAAGGGGCGTTGACAAATCCCTTAAGGAAAGACTGATAGAACTGCGTAAAACACTTCAGGAATGGAACTTGGGCATAGTGGAGACATCAAAAAGGTACTATCCTCTAAACAGTATCGGCGGAACGACCATAGGCTTTGTTAACCGTTTTTCCGGCAAGGGTATGGGAGGGCTTGAGCTGAAGTACGACGAACTGCTGGGGGGTGGCACAGGGGACGTTTACCTGATGAAGGACGCTACGGGAAATCCCTTTACAATAGAAAAACTGCCTAAACAGGAAGACACTTACGACATCCAGCTGACAATAGACACAAACGTACAGCACATAGTTGAGGAAGCACTGGCAAAGCTGGTAAAAACCAGAAAGCCTAAAGAGGCACTTATTCTGGTGGTTGATCCAAACACCGGAGACGTTATAGCAAACGCCACCTATCCTAACTACAATCCTAACAGGTATTGGAAGTACAAAAGCCACAAAAACATATCCTTCCACAACGCTTACGAGCCGGGCTCTCTGGCAAAACCTTTCGTCCTTGCCGAGGCGATAGATCAGGGAAAGGTAAAGCTGGGAAAAAAATACTACTGCGGGGAAGGGAAAATATTCGTTGACGGCATAAGGATAAGAGACCACAAAAGCTTCAAATACTTAACTCCGGAAGAGGTAATAATATACTCCTCAAACGTGGGGGCTATCAAACTGGCACTGGGACTTGATCAGGAAAAACTGTACGAAAAGTTTTCAATGCTTGGTTTTGGAAAATCTACCAATTCGTTTCCCGGGGAAGCTACAGGGCTTGTACACAAAAACAACAGACCTGTAGGGGTTGCATATGCCTCCATCGGACAGAACTGGACGGCTACCGCAGTCCAGATAGCGATGGCTTACTCCTCCATAGCAAACGGCGGATACCTGCTGAAGCCGAAATTCATCAAAAAAATGGTAAACAGGGAAACGGGAGAGGTTGTTGTCCCTGAAAGGGAAGTGGTTGGCAAGGTTCTATCGGACAAATCTGTAGCCGTTCTTCAGGAAGTTTTAAAGATGGTTGTTGAAAAGGGAACGGCAAAAAGGGGTAAGTCGGACTACTTTACCATCGCAGGAAAGACGGGAACGGCACAGAAGTACGATCCCAGACTGAAGGCGTTGTCTGACGAAAAGTATTACACCTGGTTTGCAGGCTACTTCCCTGCGGAAAAACCTAAATTTACCGTCGTAATATTCGTAAACGAGCCAAAAAAGATAAAAAAGTGGGAAAGGATAGGAGGTGGAGGCGTATCCGCTCCCGTGTTGAAAGACCTTGTTGACAGGATTATGTTTTACTACAAGCAAAAGCCGGATAAGGACGGTAATACAGATGGAACTAAACACGCACGGAAAGATTGACCAGTCCCTTTCTGGAAAACCGCTTGCCGTTGAGACGGACAGTTTTGCCTCCCTCCTTCTAAAAACGGACGGCAGAATGGTAGCTGACGAAAAGGGTCTCGTCCACGGCGGCTTCATATTCTCCGCAGGGGACTACTGTGCCATGCTTTGCGTAAACCATCCAAACGTTGTATTGGGAAAGGCTGAAGTAAAGTTCTTAAAACCTGTGAAGGTCGGTGAGGAGCTGATTTTTGAAGGTGTGGTTGTTGAAAAGGACGGTAAGAAGCGGACTGTGGAGGTCGTAGGCAAAAACAGGGACAACGATACGGTCTTCATAGGCAAGTATTACTGCGTAATTCCGGAAAAACACGTGCTTGAGCGGTAATCTGGCAGAAAAGACAAACTGTGCTATAATATATTCCCTGCCGGCGGGGTAGCCAAGTGGTAAGGCAGGGGACTGCAAATCCCTTATGCGCGGGTTCGATTCCCGCCCCCGCCTCTCATTTGAAATCAACGATAAAAAAGAAGTGTCAATCTTTTCAGACAGGTTCTAAAACAGGATAACAAACGGGAAGCTGACAGG
>JAADDT010000085.1 GCA_013153765.1 Aquificota bacterium | reverse complement strand
CCGGTCGGCAGTCTGAAGTGCCTTCCTATCGTAAGCAGGTAAAGGTCTTCCCTCGTAATCCTGTTTTCCGTTGACAGCGTTTCCAGATACTTTCTGGCAAAGTTTTCGTCCGTCAGATAACAGCAACCGCCGGCAGGCTGTTCAAACTCGTCTATGCCAAGCTCTTTAGCCAGCTGTAGCTGTCTTTTCCTGCTCCTTCCGGCTATACCTTCCAGCTTTTCCCTGTCAACCCAGCCCTTTATCTCCGGAATTGTTGGAGGAAGTAGCTTTGCGGAAAGAGGCTTCAACACGAGACCCTCAACCCCAGCTTCCCTTTCTATCGTTTTCATAGCCTTAAGGTGCTGGCTCATAGGTCTCTGGTTAAGAACCTCACCTGACACGATAAAGTCAGCCCCTATCTCCTCCATAATCTCCTTTGCCTTTTTATACATAAAAGCTCTACAGTCTATACAGGGATTTATGTTAGCCCCGTAGCCGTATTTGGGATTGGTGATAATGTTAAAGTACTCCTCCGAAATGTCCACTATCTCAAGCTTAAAACCGTACTTGGCGGCGTACTTTAAGGCAGGATTCATGTACG
This sequence comes from Aquificota bacterium, assembly GCA_013153765.1. GTDB lineage: Bacteria > Aquificota > Aquificia > Aquificales > Hydrogenothermaceae > Persephonella_A. The sequence goes on along the minus strand of JAADDT010000085.1, from coordinate 6,081 downwards.
GCGTTCCGTCCGGCTTCTTTTCTCCACGCCTCCTTTTGGTTTCTGTGATGCAGAAGCCGGTATAAAAGTGGAGAGCCACAACGTCTATTCCCTGATTTTGAACCAGTTTGATGGCAAGCGTGCTGTCAAGACCGCCGGAGTATAAAGCTACTGCTTTCCTTTTTTTTCCCATTACCCTATGTGTTCTAAATCAATACCTTCCTCTTCTTCCTCCTCTATACAGTCAGGTATCTTACTTGCTTCCTCAACCCTTCCCTGTTTCATCAGGTAGTCTTTTATTGCAACGTGGAGAGTTTCCAGACCGAGGTTAGTACAGTGTATCTTCTGGGAAGGCAGACCGCCTAACTCCTCAAAAATCTCCTTGTAAGTAAGGTTAAGTGCGTAGTCTATCGGCTTTCCCTTTACCATCTCCGTAAGGACGGAAGAAACCGCTATGGCAGAGCCACAGCCGAAGGTTTTGAACTTAACGTCCTCTATAACATCAGTATCCTTGTTTACTTTTATGGTAAAAAGCATTGCGTCTCCGCAGGAAGGATTACCGCACTGTCCGTATCCGTCAGGATTAGGTATTTCCCCCAGATTTCTCGGATTCATAAAGTGGTCCATCACCTTTTCCGTATATTCAAACATTGCAAACCTCCTGAGTTTTGTCCTTATTCATCAAATTATAAATAATAATATATCCCCTCAATGAGTTAAATCATATACAAATTGCTACGAAATGTAAATTATACAAGGTTTTAAAAGGAGGTGGTCTGATGTCAGTGGAGGAAAAAATCCTTAAAGCGTTAGAGGAGGCGGGAAAACCCCTTAAAACGGGAGAGATAGCCCAGATAACAGGTCTTGACAAAAAGGAAGTGGAAAAGGCAATAAAAAAGCTTAAAAAGGAAGGTAAAATCCAGTCCCCAAAAAGGTGCTACTACTCTCCGGCGAAATAAGGCGTGTAATTTTATTAGTTATCATTTAGAATAAAATATATACGCCACTACCGGAGATGGTAAATAATTGTTCAAAAACATACTGAACTACAGGTTTAATTATCTTAACCCGTTTGTCCCTATCGTTATAGGGATTTTTGCCGGCATCTTCGGTGTTTTTTTCCTGAAGGCTATACACTTTTTTACGGAAATATTCCTCGTTGACTTTGCAGGATACCACCCTCCCAGACCTATAGGTGAGGGAGGTAGCCTTTACTACCAGTTCGTTATGGAACACCCTTACCTGATACCTATTTCCACCGCTTTAGGCGGTCTGCTTGTCGGCATTATGGTTCACTTCTTTTCCCCCGAATCGGCAGGCGTTGGGACAGATGCGGCTATAAAAGCCTTCCACGAAAGGAAGGAACTGGGATTGAAAACCGCATTCTGGAAGCTGATCACCTCTGCCATAACCATAGGAAGCGGTCAGGTGTCTGGAAAGGAAGGTCCAATAGCCCTTATAGGTGCAAGCATAGGCTCTTTTGTGGGAAAGCTTTTTAACCTGTCAGAAAAGGAAAGGAACATAGCCCTTGCAGTAGGTCTTGGTGCAGGTATAGGAGGAGTTTTTAAAGCCCCCTTTGCCGGTGCTATCATAAGCTCGGAGGTTTTTTATAAGAAGGATTTTGAAACGGAAACCCTCATACCTGCCTTCATAGCCTCCTTCGTTGCCTTTATTATAGTTGCTTCCGTTTTCGGCTTTTCACCACTGTTTTTCATACACCTTCCCCCCTTTACAGGTTTTTCCTTATACGATGCGGTAGGCTACATACTGCTTGGCATAATCACTTCCCTTATAGCAAGGCTTATGATATTTGCCCTTGATACTGCAAGGGAAACCTTTGAGAGGCTTGAGGTACACCCTGTTTTCAAGCCGGCTATAGGCGGTTTTCTGGTCGGTATGATAGGAATGACCGTGCCTATTGCTATAGGGACAGGATACGGCTGGCTACAGCTCATAATGATGAACAACCTTGAGTTTTTTCCTCCGTGGAAAATCGTTATAAGCGTTTTTCTGGTTATTGCCGCATTTGCCCTCACACTCGGCTCAGGCGGTTCTGGAGGTGTGTTTGGACCTTCTCTGGTAATAGGAGGTCTTACAGGTGCTTCCGTTTACTTTTTTTTACACGACTTACTTAACTTTCCCGAAAGCTCAACGCTTAACCTTACCGCATTTACGGTCGTCGGTATGGTTGCCACTTTTGCGGCGGCGGCTAAAGCCCCCCTTTCCACTATCATTCTGGTGGCGGAGATTACGGGAGGATACCAGCTTTTGGTTCCTGCCACCATATCCGTAGCAATATCCCATTTCCTTTCTGGAGAAAAAAGCATATTCAAAAGTCAGGTTGATACAAAACTGGACTCACCTGTCCATCAGGACGAGTTCAAGTACATGCTCCTTAACAGGTATAGAGTAAAGGACGTTATGGAAAGGGAGGTGATAACCATACACCCTGATGCTACCGTGCTTTACGCAAGTAAGTTTATGCAGGAAAACCGCATATCAGCCCTGCCTGTGGTGGACAAGGAAAGACACCTTATAGGTATGATCTCAAGCAACGACCTTATAAAAGCCTGTAATATGGATTTGGACAAAATAACGGTGAAGGACCTGATGAACCCTGACCCTGTCTGCATAACGCAGGACCTTACCCTGTTTGAGACCATGAGTATTTTCATTGAGAACAACATAGGCGTTGCCCCTGTGGTGAACAACAAGAAAGAAAAACTGCTGATAGGTATTATATCGGACTACGACATAGGCAAAGTCCTTACCGGAAAGGTGTAAAGCCCCGCAGGACGGGACTTTACTGGACGTTTTTGTACTTGTCAGCCTTTTTCGTAAACTCTTCCCAGTTTTCAGGTCCGAACGGTGATATTTCCCGTAGTCTCTGGACTGTAGCCGGGAACTTTTCAAGTATGTAATCTATGTCCTTTTCCGTGTTTTCCCTTCCAAGTGAGAAAACGATAGAACCGTTTGACATTTCCTTTTCAACGCCGATGGCTTCAAGGACGTGGGACTGTTTCAAGGCGTGGGACACGCAGGCTGAACCTGATGCGGTGTATATCTTGTGGTAGTCAAGCATAAGCAACATCGCCTCACCTTCAACATACATAACTATCAGGGACAGGTGGTTAGGCAGTCTTTTTTCCGGATGCCCCGTAAACTGTATGTGTGAAATGTTTTCCTCTATTCCTTTTTTTAGCCTGTCCCTTAAAGCCTTAAGCCTGTTTACCCTGTCGTCCATCTCCTTGACGGCAAGCTCTGCCGCCGCTCCCATACCGACTATTAGAGGGACAGGCTCCGTTCCTGCCCTTCTGCCCCCTTCCTGAATACCGCCCTCAATCAGAGGCTTTAGCCTTACGCCCTTTTTCACGTAAAGTCCGCCAACGCCTTTAGGTGCGTAAAAGTAGTGTCCCGTAAAGGAAGCCATGTCAAGTCCCCATTCGTCCACGCTTACCGGCATGTGTCCCACCGCCGGTGCTATGTCAGAATGGAACACCACCCGTGGATTTTTTTCCTTCGCCGCCGCAACGAGGACAGGTATGTCCTGAACGGTGCCTATCTCCCTGTTTGCAAAGCCTATGGATACCAGTATCGTATCCTCCCTTACCGCTTCAGCCACCTGCTCGGGAGATATTATCCCGTCTTTATCCGGCTTCAGATAGGTTATCTCAAACCCTTCCTTCTCAAGCGTTTTACAGGAGTGTAAAACCGAGTGGTGCTCTATGGCAGAAACGACTATGTGTTTTCCCCTTCTGGTAATGCCCGGTGCCTTTGCAAACCCTTTTATGGCAAGGTTGTTAGCCTCTATAGCACCGGAAGTGTATATTATATCTTCAGGTCTGCCTATGTTCAGAAGCTCTGCCACCTGCTCCCTTGCCCTGTTTATGGCTTTTTTAGCTTCCACACCAAGCCTGTGTAGTGATGTGGGATTGCCGAACTTGTCCGTAAAGTAAGGCTTCATTACCTCAACTATCTCCTCCGGAACAGGCGTGGTGGCAAGGTGATCCACATATACAATGCCCCTTGTTTCTATCATTATCCTTCCTCCTGTTATTGCTCACTTAATTTTTTTATCAGCCTGTCAGCTATCTCCATAAAAGCCTGTGCAGACTGGCTGTCTTCCTTTGCCAGTACTATCGGAACTCCCAAATCGGAGAACTCTGCCACCTTCGGCTCTATGGGAACTTTTCCCAGAACCTCCGTTGAGTACTCCTTTGCCACCTCTTCGGTCTTTGACCTGCCGAATATTTCGTATTTTTTACCGTTGTCCGGACAGACGAAATAGCTCATGTTTTCCACTATTCCCAGAACAGGTATCTGGACTTCGTTGAACATCTGTATTCCCTTTTTAACGTCTATCAGTGCAACGTCCTGCGGAGTGGTTACTATAACAGCCCCGTCTATCTCCGCCGTCTGTCCCAGCGTAATCTGGACGTCCCCCGTACCCGGCGGAAGGTCTATTATCAGAAAGTCCATGTCGTCTCCCCAGTTTATATCAAAAAGGAACTGGGAAAGTGCTTTGAACAGCACAGGACCCCTCCATATGATAGGAGTGTCCTCCGAAGGTAGCATAAGACCGATTGATATTATTTTAATTCCGTGTGCTTCAGGTGGAATTAGCTTGTTGTCCGGCGTTGCCATCACTTGCTTGTCCTTTGCCCCAAGCATCGTGGGACCGGAAGGTCCGTACATGTCCGCATCAAGATACCCGACGGTGTACCCTTTTTTCTTTAAAGCCGCCGCCAGATTTACAGCCACAGTTGACTTGCCGACGCCCCCCTTTCCGCTTGCCACCGCTATAACCTTTTTTACGCCCGGTATTCTCCTTCTGTTTTCAAACGGATTTTGCTGTGCGGTGGGAGGCGGTTGTGGTGGTTGCTGTTGTTTTGGAGGCTCTGAAGTAAACTCTACCTGAACCTCTTCAGCCCCAAGAGGCTTTAACACTTTTTCAGCCTTTTCCTTCAGGTATTGGTGGTACTTTTCACTGGGAGAAAACAGCTTTATGTAAACCCTGTTTCCGTCTATTTTCAAGTCCCGTAGCAGGTCTGCTAGGGAAAAGCTTACCCCTATCTCTTCCAGATTTGCGTTTTTCAGTGCGTCCATTACTCCCTGAACTGCCATTTAGACCTCCTAATCCTTATTCAATCCCTGTATATAGAATATTTTAATACTGCCAGTAAGGTATGATAACAGTCATAACCTAACCTTCCCCGCTCCACCTGTATCCTATTCCCCTTACAGTCTCTATAAACCTGCCGTAATCACCTAACTTTTCCCTTATTTTTTTAATGTGGACGTCAACAGTCCTGTCGTAAACCTCCCAGTTCCCGTCCCAGGCGTTTTCCAGAATGTAATCCCTGCTCAAAACCTTACCGTTGCTGTTTATTAAAAGCATCAAGACCTTAAATTCCTTTGCGGTAAGGTCAACGCTCCTGCCGTCAACCTTTATCTGAAACCTGTCAGGATTTATCTCAAGACCGCCGACCTTTATAGGTTTTTCCGGCGTCCTGTCCCTTGAAGTCCTCCTTAAGACAGCCCTTATTCTGGCTATCACTTCCCTTATGGAAAAAGGCTTTGTGATGTAGTCGTCAGCCCCAAGCTCCAGACCGACTATTTTGTCCACTTCCGTGCTTTTGGCTGTTATCATTATAATTGGAATTCTTTCCGTCTCCGGATTTGATTTGACCATTTTGCAGAATTCAAGACCGTCAATGTCCGGAAGCATTATGTCCAGAAGGATGATGTCCGGTTTGTTTTGTGTAAGGGATTTTAAAGCCTCCACACTGCTTAAGAAGGGAAAAACTGTGAAGCCTTCCTTTTGGAGGTTGTAAACCAGAAGGTCGTTAATATCTTCGTCGTCTTCCACCACGTAAACAACCGGCATTTTTACCTCTGGTATGTATAACCGGGCACCCCCGTCCGGCGTAGGGAAACTGGCTTACCGTTGCTCCCTTCCGGGCCTGGCGGGGTTCACCAGCCCCTACCCGGCGGGACCCGGAATTTATTTCTTCCACAATGGCGGATGGGGTGGGATTTGAACCCACGGTGCGGATAAACCGCACACAGCATTTCCAGTGCTGCCCCTTCGGCCGCTCGGGC
>JAADDT010000040.1 GCA_013153765.1 Aquificota bacterium | reverse complement strand
CCTTCAACAGGTATCTGGAGGTGCAGAAGCTAAAGAAGGTAGCCGGCAGGGTAGGTGTTGGTAAGGTGGAGGTGGGGAAAAGCTCCCTTTTTCTCTATCCGGACGATGAGGGCTTCCTGCCTGAGTTTGTGGCAAGGCTTTCGGAGGAGTTCGGCATAGAAAGGGTTTATCCGGACAGGATAGGTCTGACGCTACCTTCCGGTGGACTTGAAAGGCTTACCGCCTTAATATTAAAAACAGTGGAGGAAAAAAAGGAGGAAGCCGGCAAGGTATGAAAAGGACTGTTTTTATCCTTTTTCTTTTTGTCCATACCTGCCTGTTTGGAGGGGAGGTAAAAAACTACAGGGTGGTCTCCATACCTTTCGTTGCGGAAGGGGAAAGGTATCTGGCTATAAGACAGTTTTTGCAGGAAGGGAAGGAAAAACTGCTGGCGGTAAACGTTGAAAGCCTTGCCACGAGGATTTTTGAAAAAAGTAAAGTAAAGCGGAGGGATTTTCCTTTAAATAAAAGCAGGTACTTTAAACTGCTGAGAAAAAGCGTGAAGGACAGGCTGGAAAACGGGGGCATAGGGAACGGCGGTGGGAACGGCTACTACCTGACGGTTGACCTGTGTCCCTCATCAAAGGAAAATCCCTTTGAACTGGAAGCGGTGAAGCTTTTTATAAAAAAAGGACACAGAAACATAGCCTTTGCCGTTTCCGGCAGGTGGTTTGAGAAAAACATCAGGTTCGTAAGGTGGATACTACAGCAGGAGAAAGCCGGCAACCTGAAGCCAATCTGGATAAACCATTCTTACACGCATTTTTACAGTCCCAAACTGCCTTACGAAAAAAACTTCCTTTTAAAAGAAGGGACAGACCTGTTTTTTGAGATAACGGAGGTGGAAAAGCTACTGATAAAAAACAACATTACGCCTTCCGTATTTTTCCGCTTTCCCGGTCTGGTGGCAGACCTGAAGCTCCGGAGGGAGGTTGCTTACCGGTACGGTCTTATTGCACTGGGTAGCGACAGCTGGCTTGCAAAGGGGGAGATGCCTGAAAAAGGTTCAATAATACTGATACACGGAAATAAAAACGAACCGGCAGGAATAAGGGTATTCCGCCGGATACTTGGGAAGGAAGCCCGCTACCTTCCGATTACGGGCATAAATCCTTAAGCACCGCCGTACTTTTCAAGTATTCTGTTTATCTCCTGTAGTTTTTTCTCAACGGCTTTTTCAACCTTCTTTTTTTCTTCCGGAGGGAGTTTCCTGTACAGTCTGGATATTTTCCTGTTTATCTCCATCAGGCTGTCCTTAAACGGGTTTTTTATCCTCCTTTCCGCATCTTCTCCCAGTATTTCCCTTACTTTTTCCTGCACCTGACTTTTTGAAAGTCCCTTTTCCACTATTTCCTGTATCAGTTTTTCCATCTTATCCGGCAGGTGTCTTAGCTTGTTTACCTCCACCGCAAGGCTGTAAGACCAGCCGTGCTTCCTTATAGCCTCCTTTATGCTCGGGTGGACGCTGAGTATTTTCAGCCTTTCTATGAAAGTTCTTAAATTCGTGCCGGAAAGCCTGCGGAGTGTTTTTTCTATCACCTGACCTTCCATCTTTTCTTCTTCAGTAAGCTCCTTCACGTTGCCGGATATGTAGTTGAATATTTTCCTTGCAAGCCTGATAACCTCTTCCCTGTCCTTTTTCAGGACGAAGGACAGGTAGTCAAGGTGGGACATAAGCTTGTCGTAGTCGTTAAGGTCTTCCCTCTGGGCGTTTTCCGAAATCATTAAAGCCAGTGCCGTTTCCTCGTCAACGTCCAGTATTACGGCAGGTATCCTGTCCTTTTTCAGGTACTCAAAAGCCTTTATCCTTATGTAGCCTATTATCCTTTCATAACTGCCGTCAGCCAGCCTCCTTACCACTATCGGCTGGGCAAGTCCGTAGGCTTTTATGTTTTCCGCAAGTGCCACTATCCTTTCCGGATTGACGTAGCTCCTGTCGTGGAAGCGGGGGTCTTTTATTTTTGATATTTCTATCTCCTGCGGCTCTACCTCCTGTATGGTCTGAACCGCCTTCTTTATCTTTTTTGACTGGACTGTTGAAAGCACGTCCTCAAAAATTCCCGTGTCCATCTTTCGCCTCCTTTAGGCTACCGCCTTTTCCGGCAGTGCCGTTCTTTTTACTATCTGGTCGGCTATCCTTTCAACGGTAAGGAGTATGTCCCTCTGTCCCTTCTTTTCTTTCTCTATGTATTCCCTTATTGAAATCCTTTTTCCAGCCGCTTCAGCCCAAGCTATCCTGTCGTTTACAGGCTCAAAAAACAGCTCTTGTGAAGCAACCTTTACGAACGGGTGTTTTTCCAATATCTGGGGAATTGTTTGCTTTAACGAGGCAAGCACGTCGTTGTGTTCCTTCAGTCTGGGCTTGTAAGCCACAGGTATAAATCCAAGCAGTGTAAGGTCAAGCCTGAAGGTGGTTATTGCCTGTATTACGGTCTGTAGCGTTCCTACGAGACCTGTGGCGTCAACGAAGGTCAGCCTCGTAGGTATGAGTATGTAGTCGCTGGCGTTTACCGTCCCGACGGTAAGGGTTCCCGAATCGGCAGGTGAGTCAATCAGGACGAAGTCGTACCTGTCAGCCAGACCTTTTTTCCCAAAACCACCTTTAAGGAAGTTTGCCAGAACAAGCTCCTTTCCCATCCTTCCGCTTTCCGCCTCTTCACGGAGGGAAGGGCTTGCAGGTATGAGGTCAATGTTTTCCTTCACGGAAATGGGCTTTACCGTCTTCCCTTCAAACAGTCCGGTAATGTCCCTTTCCGTGCCGGCAAACTGGGAAAGCCTGTTGAAGCCGAACATCATAGTTTGTGTTCCCTGCGGGTCGTAATCAACCACCAGAACCTTGTATCCCTTGCGGGCAAGCTCGTGTGATATGGCGTTTGTAAGACTGCTTTTCCCTGCTCCGCCTTTCTGATTTACCAGACCTATAATTTTTCCCATTTTTCCACTCCCTAAAATGGTTGTCTTAAATAGTTTTCGGCAGAAAACAGGTTGTCTTAAATTTAAGACAAAAAGTTGTCTTAAAGAGAAAATGCCAAACGGAAAAAAAGAAATTATAATTAATTAAATAAAAAAGTTTTTCGGGAGGTTGTTATGAATGTTGCTGTCATAAGCTTTGATCAGGAGCTTATAGGGGAGATTTCAAAGGGTCTGTCTGACTGGCAGGTAAAAAGCTACACGGACAGCCTTAGTCTTCTACGGGACATGAACTTTTTTGATCCTGACGTGATAATATACGACGCATCTGGAGGGGAGTTTGACCTGAAGGCGTTGGAATTTTTCCTTTCAAGGGACAAAATACAGGGTAAGGTGATAAAGGTGCTGGTATCACAGCACAATCCGATAGACAGGGAAGCTCTTCCAAAGAAGGAAAACCTTGAGTTTTACGAGAAGGAAACGGAGATAGACAGGCTTATTGAGGAACTGAAAAACATGGATTTGACCGCCATGCAACAGGTTAAGGCGGAAACCACTTCTTACGGCGAGGAGGTTGACACAGGCTACCAGCCTCCAGCTGACATGGAAGCTCTACTTGGGGAGCCGGACGGGGTAGGTGAGGAGGAGATAGACCTTTCCTCCGATGTTGGAAGCCTTGAGGACGTTAACGAACTGCTCAAAGAAATACAAACCAGTCCGCCTCCTCCGGTTGAAGAGGTGGTTCAGGTGTCGGAAGAACAGCCGGTTCAAAAAGAAACTACTGTATCAGAGGGTAAGACTATGAGAATAACGGTGGAAATATCTCCCGAAGAGTTGAAAAGGACGGTCGTTGAACTTGCCGTTGAAAAGCTTATAGAAGACATAAAGAACGATGCGGACATACAGGGCATTAAGGCTGACCTGCAGAAGGACTTTTTTGACAGGGTGGAGGAGGAGTTAAGGAACTCGGTTGAGGAGCTGAAAACATCCATAAAGGAAAAACTGTTCCAGTCCATAGAGGCAGACCTGAAGGAAAACATAAAGGAAAGCATAAAGGAAGACGTGACCAGAATTACGACAGAATTGGTTAAGGAAAAGCTCAATCAGGTTTTTGGACAGAAGTAGGTCTGTCCTTTATAAACAGGTAGGAAAAGCCGGCTACCAGTCCGGCACCTGCCAGCATAAATATGTGGGCAAACACGGAGGCAAGGAGGGCTTTTTCCCTGTCCACTCCAAGAAGTATTAAAGCTCCGGCGTATCCTCCCTCGTAAGTCCCTATTCCTGCTATGCCGTGTATGGGAAGTATGGTGGTTATGTCTCCTGCGGAGGCGGCAAATACCGCCTGAACGAAAGGCAGGTCTATACCTTCAGGCAGAACCAGATAAAAGGCTGTAAACTTTAAAATGAAGGTTATTACGGAAAGCAGGTAAAGGACGGCTATGTTTTTCGGCGTAAGCCTTTCCTCCCTGAAACGGCTGATTTTTTCGCTTTTTAAAAGGGCGGACAGTTTTTTCAGCAGGAAGGCGGTAAGGGGGGCGGTAAACAGCAGGATTACAGCCGGTAAGACCTTCCCTTTATAAATCAGGTAAGAACTGCCGAATACGGCAAAAAGGGAGATGGCATCAAAAATCCTTACGGAGACGAAGCTTACCGCACTTTCGGAAATGGGTATGTTTTCCTTTTTCAGCATGTAAAAGAAAGAGACCTCACCTGTCCTGAATGGCATAAATATGTTGAAAACCGTGTTGAAGGCGGTTATTTTGAAAAGCTTCCAGAAGTCGTTTATGGACAGGGTTATTTTCCACCGTAAGGCACGGGTGATGTAGGAGGCAACGTAAAGCAGAAAGGCGGTAAGTATGTTAAGCGGGTTTATCTGGGTAAAGAAGGAGACGAACTTTTCAAAACCTATTACCGCATAAAAAAGGTATATAAAACCTATCGTGATAAGCAGTGAAACGGCAAGCTCAAAGTACTTAACCAGCTCTCTCTTCAACAAGTCCTCTGTTTACAAGCTTCAGCTCTTTATCCCTTATGATTTCCCTTATTATGTAAGGTCTTTTTCCTCTTGCCTCGTAGTAAGTTCTGGTTATAAGCTCTGCCACAATACCTGTTGATATAAGCTGTATGCCTGACAGGACGAGTAGTGTGCCGAATATGAGAAGTGGTCTGTTTCCTATGTCCGCTCCGGTAAACAGTTTCAGACCTATAAGGTAAAGGAGTATTCCCGTTCCAAGCAGGAGGAGTACGGCTCCCCAGCCACCTAATATACGGAGTGGTTTTGTCCTGTAATCAAGCAGGAACTTAACCAGTATAAGGTCAAGCAGAACTTTAAAGGTACGGGATATGCCGTACTTTGACTTTCCATAAACGCGGGGGTGGTGCTTTACGGGGATTTCGGTTATTTTTGCTCCTATGGACTTGGAAAGGGCAGGTAAAAAGCGGTGCATCTCACCGTAAAAGTCAAGGTTTTTAGCCACTTCAGACCTGTAAGCCTTCAGGGAACAGCCGTAGTCGTGGAGGTGCACGCCTGTCACCTTTGATATCAGCCAGTTTGCTATCCTTGAGGGTAAGGTTCTGCTGATAAATGCGTCCTTCCTGTCCTTCCTCCAGCCGGACACTATGTCGTATCCCTCCTCAAGAACCTGTAGCAGTTTTGGTATGTCCTCCGGGTCGTTCTGCAGGTCTCCGTCCATAGTGATAATAATGTCTCCCCGGGCGGTCTCAAATCCGGCTGACATTGCGGCAGTCTGTCCGAAGTTTTTCCTGAAGTTTACGCCGACGACGTGGGGGTCTTTTTCAGCCAGCTCCCTTATTATTTCCCATGACCTATCGGTTGAACCGTCGTTTACGAATATTATCTCGTAGCTTTTTCCCAGACTATCAAGGACTTTTTTCAGCTTTTCGTACAGTATGGGAAGGTTCTCTTCCTCGTTATAAATCGGTATAACAACCGAAAGCTCTACCTTTTCCTTTTCCATCTTTCTCCTTTATTTTTGGGTAAATTTGACGATACCTCTTATCCCTAAAGGTCTTAACTTTTTCCTGTAAAACTTTGACGCCTCCCGATAGCCGTCAAAATAACCTATTATAACAGAGTAAACAGGTTTTCCGTCAACGAACTCCTTTTTCAGCTCACCTTCTATACCTTCGTTTTTCAGCTTTTCTAACACCTGTAAAGCTTTTTCTTTCTGGGTAAACCTGCCTGCAAGCACGTAAAACCTTATTTTAGGCTTTACTTTTTTCCTTTCCAGTATTTCTTCAGGCTCTTCCTTTTTTGCCACCTCTATTTCAGCAGGGTGGAGTGGCTCTATCTCCTCTACGCTTTCCGTCCCTTCAAGCTCTCCAGCCTGCACCGTTTCGGCAGGTAGTAGGGGAGTTATCTCCTCCTGCACCGTTCTTGCTTTCCTTTCCCTTTCAGCTTCCTTTTCAGCAATTTCCACCAGTTTTTTATCAACAAGCTTAAGCATCCTGTCCACTTCCAGAAGGAGGAAGTCGTCGTTCCTTGCCAGTTTTTTCGCCTTCAGCAGGTATTCCTTCGCCTTGTCGTACTCGCCAATGTGGTAGTAAGTCTTTCCAAGACCGAGGTATATCCTCGGGTTTGATATGCCTTTTTCCTTTGCCGTAAGGTAGATTTTCAGGGCTTCACCGTACCTTTTCTGTTCCAGATAGTACTCACCTAAAGATATGTAGGCAGGTATGAAGTAGTTGTTGTAGGATATTGCTTTTTTCAGGTTTTCCTCAAACAGCTTCATATTTCCCATCTGCTTGTATATGAGGGCTATGTTGTA
>JAADDT010000057.1 GCA_013153765.1 Aquificota bacterium | reverse complement strand
TCCGTCTCCCGGGAAAGCGAACTTCCCACAACGTTTACCAGACCTACCGTTTTCGCCCCTTCTTTTTTTGCATCAAGGAGGGCAAATCTGGTGTCAGCCGTTTCTCCGGACTGGCTTATTCCCATAACGAAAGTGTTTTTTCCTATAATCCTGTCCCTGTACCTGTATTCGGAGGCGTAATCAACCTCAACCGGAATTTTGGCAAACTTTTCTATCCAAAATTTACCTATAAGCCCTGCGTGGTATGATGTTCCGCAGGCTATTATGTAAAGCCTGTCCGCATCCTTAATATCCTCAAAAAGACTGCTCCCTTTTGAAGAGGTAAAACCTGTTATGGTATCGGCTATCGTTCGGGGCTGTTCGTGTATTTCCTTCTGCATAAAATGTTTGTAGCCCGCCTTCTCTGCTATGGATATGTCCCAGTCAACGTGGAGCGGCTTCCTGTCTATCCTTTTACCTTTCAGGTCGTAAATCTCCGCCCTGTCCTTTGTTATTACCGCCACCTCACCATCTTCCAGAACCAAAAAGTCCTTCGTGTATTCCAGAACGGCAGGTATGTCCGAAGCAATAAAGTTCTCCCTTTTTCCCAAACCTACTATAAGGGGACTGCCCTTTTTAATACCGATTATTTTGTCCGGTTCGTAAGTTGAAATAACGCCTATGGCGTAAGCACCCTCCAGCCGTTTTGCCACGTTAAGGGCTGTCTCAAGCATATCTCCGGTATACATATCCTCAAAAAGGTGTGCCACAACCTCCGTATCCGTTTCCGAACGGAACTTATATCCTTTTTTGAGCAGTTCTTCCTTCAGCTCAAGGTAGTTTTCTATTATCCCGTTGTGGACTATCGCCACGTTCCCTTTCTGGCTAAGGTGTGGATGGGCGTTTTCAATCGTCGGACTGCCGTGTGTTGCCCATCTGGAATGCCCAATCCCTATACAGCCTTCTATCTTTTTATCCCACAGGTATTCCTGAAGGTCTTTTATCTTTCCGACCTGCTTTTCAACGACGATTTTGCCGGACTTGTCTATTACCGCTATGCCGGCAGAGTCGTATCCCCTATACTCAAGCCTTTGCAGTCCGTATAGCAAAACCGGGACTGCATTTCTCCTTCCGACGTAGCCAATAATCCCGCACATACTACTCTCCTCAAATTATTATCAGGTGGTTTTATATTATAATAATCCGTATATACCTTTTCGGGAGGATTTATGTTTTCCCCTGATGTTTTAAACCGTTTAAAGGAAGAATTTGGCAGTTTAAAGGACAGCGTCAGGCTGATACTTTACAGCGACGGTTCACAGCTTTCGGCGGAAACGGAAGAGCTTTTGAAAGCTGTTGTATCCCTGTCTGATAAGCTTTCACTACAAGTAAAGGAAAAAAACGGCTGTCCCGGTTATCCCTGCATACTGTTTCTAAAAGGGGACAGGGATACGGGAATAAGGTTTATGGGAAAGCCTGACGGTGGCGAGTTTACACCCTTTATCAAAACTATCCTTATGGTATCAAGGGGGGAACACGGTCTTTCTGACAGGACAGTCCGTTTCTTGGAGGAAATAGACAAACCTGTGGACATAAAGGTTTTCATAACCAAAAGCTGTGGCTGGTGTCCACCTATGATGCTTAAGCTGTTCGGCTTTGCCCTTGCATCTTCCCACATTACAGCCACGGCTATAGATTCCTTTGCATTTCCCGAGCTGGCAAACAGGTATAAAGTGGCTACCGTGCCTAAAACGGTAATAAACGATAAGGTTGAAATAATAGGCTACAGGGAAGAAAACGAGATTTTAGGACATATTATTGGAGCTGTTGAATGAGGACGGTGGGAGTACTCGGTTCAACCGGTTCAATCGGAAGCCAGACCTTGCAGGTGGTCAGGGACAACCGGGAAAGGCTGAAGGTCAAGCTACTTGCCGCCTCAAAAATCTCACAGAAACTCCTTCAGCAGATAAAAGAGTTCCAGCCGGAATACGTTTACGTTGCAGAGGGAGGGGAAATTGACGGCGTAAAACTCCTGTCAGGCGAGGAAGGTCTGGAGGAGTTAGCAGAGCTTGATATAGACCTGTTCGTCAACGGTATTGCAGGCATATCTGGGATAAAACCAACCTACCTGCTTATGAAAAACAGGAAAAAACAGGCTACCGCAAATAAAGAAGCTATAGTCTGTCTGGGGGAGGTATGTAAAGACAGGTACGGGGAGATAATACCTATAGACAGCGAGCATTCGGCGGTCTTTCAGGCTTTAAGAACCGGAAGTAAAAAAGAGGTTAAAAAAGTAATCCTTACCGCTTCTGGAGGACCTTTCTGGAACGCGGACAGTCTGGAAAAGATCACACCTGAAGAGGCACTTAACCACCCTAAATGGAAAATGGGAAAAAAGGTGAGCATAGACAGTGCCACCCTTATGAATAAAGGTTTGGAAATTATTGAAGCCCACTACCTTTTTGACCTGCCGTACGAAAAAATAGATGCGGTAATACACCCCCAGAGCGTAATACACGGTATAGTTGAGTTCATAGACGGCTCAATGGTAGCCCAGATGTCAAATCCGGATATGAGAATACCAATCAGCTACGCCCTGTCCTTTCCCGAAAGGTGGAAGCTGGAAACAGAGCCCCTTGACCTGATAGGGCTGGGAAAACTTGAATTTTTCAAGCCTGACGAGAAAAAGTTCCCTTTACTTCAGATTGCAAGGGAGTGCGGTATTAAAGGCGGTGCTTACCCGACGGTGCTGACCGTAGCCGACGAGCTTGCGGTAAACTCGTTTCTAAAAGGGAAGATAAAGTTCACAGAAATTCCATACATAGTTGAGAAAATATTACAAAAGGCTGATTTCAAAAAACCTGAAAGCTACCAAGACGTGATTGAAATAATAGAAGGGACTAAAAGGCTGTTTCAGGAAACTTACAAAACTGTAGGAGGTAAAATTGCTTAGCTTACTGGCATTTTTAATAATGATAGGTGTTTTAATAACCATACACGAGTTTGGGCATTTTATAGTTGCCCGTATGTTTGGAGTTAAGGTTGAGGTTTTTTCAATAGGATTTGGACCTCCCATTTTAAGGTGGAAAGGTAAAGAGACGGTTTACCAGATAGCCCTTATTCCTCTGGGCGGATACGTTAAGATGTACGGTGAAGACAGTATGACTGAGCCTATACAGGGGGAGACGGAAAAGGAAGCCTTCAACGACCCCCGCTCGTTTGCCGCAAAACCGAGGTGGCAGAAGATACTGATAGCCCTTGCAGGACCCCTGTTCAACATAATACTTGCTGTAATTTTGGTTGCCGCCGCCTATATGGTAGGTGTTTTTGAGCCTAAATACATGAAAGAGCCTGTGGTGGTAGGCTACGTCCAGCCCGGTTCACCGGCAGAAAAGGCAGGAATAAAACCGTTTGACAAAATAGTTGCGGTTGACGGCAAGCCGGTAAAAAACTGGAAGGAGTTTACCGTTGAAATATCACTGAAAGCCGGGAAAACGGTAAAGCTGGAGGTGGAAAGGGAAGGCAGAAGGATAACAATCCCGATTACCGTTCCGCCGGACCCTACAAAAGAGCCTTTAGGCATATCACCGTTAATACCTCCAAAAATAGGCAAGGTGATGCCGGACTCTCCCGCTGAAAAGGCAGGTTTGAAGGAAGGGGACCTGATACTGGCAATAAACGGGAAACCTGTAAGGAGCTGGTTTGAGCTGGTTGACGCCCTGTCAAAAATAAAAGACCCTACTCCAATAACCCTTACCGTAAAAAGGGGAGAAAAGGTGTTCACGGTAAAGGTCGTTCCAAAATACAGCGAGAAGCTGAAAAGGTACGTAATAGGCATATCTCCCGAATACGGCGGGGAAATCAAAAAATACCCTCCGGTGGAAGCGTTCAAAAAGAGTCTGGAAAAAAACTGGGAGCTTACGGTACTGCTGTTTAACTTCCTGAAAGATATATTTACCGGACAGATGTCCCTTCAGGAAATAAAAAACAACCTTGGGGGACCTATCTCAATAGCCAAATACTCCGGCGGTGCTTTAGAAAGCGGAATTGGAAACTACCTGTTCTTTATGGGATTCATATCCCTCCAGCTTGGATACCTTAACCTACTGCCTATTCCCGTGCTGGACGGCGGTTTAATCCTGATACTTCTAATAGAGATGATAATCAGAAGACCTTTACCTGAAAGGGCTAAAGAAATTCTGGCTTATCTGGGATTTGCCCTTATAGGAACCCTTATGGCTTTTGCCATACTGAACGACATACTGAGGATGTTCCAGTAGCATTTATGTTAGAATGATTAAATATAAAACTATATACGGGAGGTGCGATGGCTACCAGAGTTGGAATTATAGTTTTAAGCGGAACACTTGACAGGGCAATGCCCGCATTTATGTTAGGGACGACGGCGGCGGCGATGGGAATGGAAGTGGGGATGTTTTTCAGTTTTTACGGTCTGAACGTGATACACAGGGAAAAAATAAAAAAGCTGAAGGTCTCACCTATAGGAAACCCGGCAATGCCAATGCCCTTTCCTGTGCCACAGATACTAACCATAATGCCGGGAATGATGGATTTTGCAACGAATATGATGAAAAAGATGATGAAGGAAAACAGGATACCTTCCATTGAGGAGTTAGTCCAGCAGGCTATAGACCTTGACGTGAAGCTTTATCCCTGCCAGACGGCGATGCAGTTGTTCGGCTACAGCAAGGAAGACCTTATTGAAGGCGTGGAAGAGCCGGTTGGAGCCGCAACCTTCCTGAATTTCGTCAACGGGGCGGAAAAACCTATAGTTCTGAATTTTTAAATGTGATCCCTCATTAAAAATGATATTAAAAACAGGAAGGCACCTACAACAACAAGGATTATACCCATAATACCGTAGCGGGAAACCCTTTCCGCTACCTCACTGTTCAGGTCTATACCGTCCAGCCTGTCCACCATAAAAATCGGGATTTTCTCACCGTCTCCTATCAGGTAAACCTCTCCCTCCTCCTTTACCACCCGAACATCGGAAAAGGTCTTTTCCTCTCCGGTTATCAAAACAACACGGTAAGACCTACCTTCCTGTATCAGGGAGCGGACTACCGAATACTCGTCCTTCTGCAGAAGGTAGTAGCCTGAAGCGATAAGGATTATTCCAGCCAGATAGCCTGTATAAATAAGCAGTGAAAACAGTAATTTTTTCATCTTTTAAAGAAGGATATTATCTTTGAAGAAGCGGTAAGTTCGTAAACAAGCCTGTTCTGAGCGGAGTAGTGGGATATGAGGGCCACCAGTATTAAAAATATCAGAATACCGCCGGAAGCACCTATCAGCCTGTCCCAAAGGGAGAACCTTTTTTTCTTTGACAGCGTTTTTTTCAGGAAAACATAAACAAGATGGGAAACGGCAAGAACCGAGATTATTATAAGGGAAAAGGCAAGGAAGTTTAAAATGGGGGGAGCGGTGTTAAAGTAAAAAGAAAGGAAAGCTGAAAGGCTCGGCGTGTACTTGAATGCGAGGAAAACCCCAATACCTATACCTGCAGACTTTAAAAAAAGTTCAACAAAACCCCTGTACGCACCTACCAGAACAAGATAAAGGAACAAAACGCCCAGTATTAAATCAGCCATTTTCGGAGAGCATTTTCTTTACCAGCCCGCTTACCGTACCGCCGTCAGCCCTTCCCTTCACCTTATCCATAACAGCCTTCATAACCTTTCCCATATCCTTCATTGAGGAAGCTCCAGTCTCCTGAATAACCTGTTTGATTATGCTGACCAGCTCTTCTTCAGAAAGGGGCTGTGGGAGAAATTCCTGCACAACCTTAAGTTCAAACTCCTCTTTGGAAGCAAGGTCTTCCCTGCCCGCTTCCCTGTACTGTTTTATGGATTCTTTCCTCTGCTTTGCGTACCTCTGGAGTACTTGGATTATCTCTTCGTCCGTAAGTTCCTTTTTACTGTCTATCTGGACTTTTTTGATTTCGGAGATGAGCATTCTGATTACGGAAAGCCTGTCCCTCTCTCCCTTTTTCAGGGCTGTTTTCATCTCTTCCTGCAGTCTTTTTAAAAGACCTTCCATACCACACCTTTTTATAAAAGACCTTTTTTCTTTAAAGCCTTTATCAGTCTTTTCCTTGCCGCCCTTTGCTTTCTTTTCCTCTTAACGGAAGGCTTTTCGTAAAACTCCCTCCTTTTCATTTCGGTTATAATCCCTTCCTTTTCGCATATCTTTTTAAACCTTTTAAGGGCTTTTTCAAAACTTTCACCTTCCTGAATTCTAACTACTGCCATTTAACACCAGTCCTCCTTTACGGTTTTAATTCTAATAGGATAAAACAGTTGTAAGTTTAAAGTCAATCTATTGGAAGGGAAAGGAAAATAAAGGGGAAAAGCCCCTTTCGGGGCTTGTTTATTACTGGTTCAGTGCCTCGTAAACGTGTCCTACCAGTTCTTCTGAAGGTTTGAGCGTTTTCTTACCCGGCTCCCACTTTGCAGGGCAGGCTTCGTCAGGATGTCCTATCAAATAAGCGTTTGCCTTCATCTTCCTCAGCAGTTCGTCCGCGTTCCTTCCAACGTTGTAAAAGTTCACTTCAGAGCCCACAAGCTTACCTTCCGGCGATATGATAAAGGTGCCCCTTAAAGCCAGTCCCGTATTTTCGTCGTAAACGCCGAACATTCTGGAAACCTTACCTGTCGGATCGGCTCCCATAGGATACTTTACATTTTCAAGGAGTTTTTCGTCCCTGTGCCACGCCAGATGGACGAACTTTGTGTCCGTAGAAACGGAAACCACTTCCGCTCCCAGTTCTTTAAGCTGTGGATAGACTTCCGCCA
>JAADDT010000065.1 GCA_013153765.1 Aquificota bacterium | reverse complement strand
TGGAGGAGTCGCCTAGCCTGGCCAATGGCGGGAGACTGTAAATCTCCTGGCGTATGCCTGCGCAGGTTCGAATCCTGCCTCCTCCACCATTAGGAATAAGCGGGAGTAGCTCAGCTGGTAGAGCATCTGCCTTCCAAGCAGATGGTCGCGGGTTCGAGTCCCGTCTCCCGCTCTAAATCCTCCCTCCCCACAATTCCCGTTGATATTCAACGTCCACAAAGGTATATTATATACAAAACTTTTAAAACCGAGGTTGTAATGGACGGCGACATACTGCTTTTACTTCAGCTACAGGAGATAGATCAAAAAATTTCCTCACTGGAAAAAAGGGCTTCAGAAATTCCTAAAGAGATAGAAAAACTCAGGGAAGAAAAGGAAAATCTGGTCCTAAAGTTTGAAAAGGTACACACGGAGCTTAAAAGACTTCAAGCACTGAAAAAGGAAAGGGAGCTGGACATACAGACTTACGAAGACAGAATACAGAAAATACAGGAAGCACTTGACAAAGTAAGGACTAACGAGGAATACAAGGCACTTTTAAGGGAAAAGGCACAGGTTGAAGAGATGATAATGGAGACGGAAGACGAAATACTGTCCATAATGGAAAAGATAGAGGAGCTTGAAAAGGAAGAAAAACAGCTGAAGGAACTGGTTGAAAAGGAAAAGGTAGAAATAGAGAAGAAAATAAAAGAAAAAGAAGAGGAGCTTGAAAGACTGAAGGAAGAGATTGACAGGCTGAAAGAGGAAAGGGAAAAACTGCTGAAACAGATAAAACCTGCACTTTTATCAAAATACGAGCTTATCAGGAAAAAGCGTGGCACCGCACTGGCGGTTGTTGACAGCGACACCTGTACAGGCTGTTTTCTGGTAATACCGCCAAAGCTTTACTCAAGCCTTGTAAAGGGAGAGCAACTCCACACCTGTCCCCACTGCGGAAGGTTCCTGTTCCACAAACCTAAGTAAACTGGGAAACCAGTTCGGGACTTAAGTGGCCTGAGCATATCTCCTGCACCTCACCTGTCATACGCACGTTCCAATCCCTATCAACCTGTATCCTTAAAACGCCTCCCGGCATCTTAACAGTAATATTCCCGTCTGCCAGTCCCTTCTTAACGAGGACTGCGGCAACACCGCAGGAAGAACTGCCGGAGGCAAGCGTGTATCCTGCACCCCTTTCCCATATACGGATTTCCGCACTGTCCCTTGACAGTGGTTTTACAAACTGGACGTTCGTCCTTTCAGGAAAAATAGGCAGGTTTTCTATCTTACTTCCGTACTCCTTAACAACAGCCTCGTCAAGGCTGTCAACGATTATTACGCAGTGAGGATTTCCCATAGAAACGCAGTTTATCTCAAACTCCCTTCCGTCAACGGTTATTTTTTCCCCTATACATTCCTCCCTGTTGCACAGGACGGGAATGTCCTTACTCTTAAAGCTTGCCTTTCCCATGTCCACGGTTATTACCCTTGCTCTGCCTCCCTCAAGCTTTTCTATTTTTACCTTCACAATACCTCCCTTCGTCTCTACCGTAAACTCCCTTTTTGAGGTGTAGCCGTAATCGTAAAGGAACTTGGCAAAAATCCTCAGTCCGTTCCCGCTTTTTTCAGCTTCCGAGCCGTCAGGATTGAAAATCCTCAACCCAAAGTCAGCAACCTTTGAAGGCACCTTAAGTAAAACACCGTCAGAGCCTATCCCGTAATGGACGTTGCATATGGTCTTTACCGCCTGACTGTCCATAGAAAAACCCAGCCAGTCCCTATCAAAACACACGTAATCGTTCCCAAGACCGTGTAGCTTTGCAAAAAAGTTTTTCTCCATCTTTTACTCCGGAAACTGTTTTTTAAACTGTTTTATCACAACATCCTTTACGGTTCTGAAGGAAAGGTCAGGTAGAAAATCGGAAAGACTACATACCGGCGTATCCTTCAGACCGCAGGGCAGTATCCTTTCAAAATACTCCCTCTCCACGTCAACGTTCAGGGAAAAACCGTGGCAGGAAACCATCTTTGACACCTTTATGCCGATAAAACCTATCTTCCCCCTGTCCGTAAAAACACCCCTGTGTTTTTCCTTCCTGTAAGAGCTTACGCCTAACTCCTTCAGGCTGTCTATAATAACCTGCTCAAGCTTCCAGACGAACTTTTTTACGGAAAGCTTTCTTTTTCTCAGGTCAAAAACGGGATAAACAACCAGCTGACCTATCCCGTGGAAAGTGATGCTACCTCCCCTTTCAACAGACAGTAATGGGACGTCGTTTGGAATGTTAAGCAGGTGTTCCCTTTGAGTCGTTTTCCCCGCCGTGTAAACGGGAAAGTGTTCCGTTATTATCACCACGTCCGGACAGTCCGGTTCGTCTAACTTTTTCTGGAAAAACCTTTTTTGAAGGCGTAAAACCTGCCTGTAATCCGTTGTGCCAAGTTCAACGATTTTCATAGTAAAATTATATAAAAACAGGCAGGGAAGATGCTTAAGATTAAAAAAGAGCTGATTGGAGAAATAAAAAGGCAGGGCGAAAAGGGATACCCTTACGAAATATGCGGATTTCTGCTTGGAAACGCCGACTACAGGACAGACACCCGCACAGCCGTTGAGGTTTATCAGGTGGAAAACAAAAACAGGGAAAGGGCTGTTGACCGTTTTGAGATAGACCCTAAAGACTACCTTAAGGTGGAAAGGTACGCTGAAGAGAAAGGTATGGAAATAATAGGCATATACCACACCCACCCTGACCACCCTGACAGACCTTCACAGACAGACCTTACCTTCGCACAGCCGGATATGTCCTACATAATACTTTCGGTAAAAAACGGAAAGGCTTCGGACTGGAGTAGCTGGATACTGAAAGGTTCTGGCTTTGTTCAGGAAAAGGTAGAACTTATTTAATCCTTTTCAGCGTAAGGTTTACCTTACCTTCTATCTTTATCTCTTCAGGCAGACGGCTGTTTTTTGAAAGCTTGACTATTATCTTTTTTACCTTTTTACTTTTTAAGGGATATATTACTACCGTGTCCCCCTTTTCCTCTATACGGTACGGGAAACGCTGATCGTTTTCGCTGTCAGGCTTTTTTCCCTCAAGTATGTACTTGACTATTAAAGGTAGCCACGGCTTTTTCTTTTCTATCTCCTCATTACGGTAAACCTTTTCCTTTTTGTTTTCCTTTTCGTACAGGAAATAACCGTCTTCAGACGCCTCAAACCGGAAGGTGTAGTTGTAAAGCCACCTTAAACTTTTATAGGTTTCCCCCTGCACGACAGCTTTATTCCCTTCAATCTCAAAAACTATCTCACCGACAGGAAGGAAATAGACGTAAACCTTGTAAACTCCCTTTTCTGCGGAAAATGAAAACGACCAGATAAGGAAAAACAGAAGCAGAGGAAGGGCATACCTTTTCATGGCTTACCTTCGTTTTTTAGACTTAATGATAGGAAAAAAAGGGGCAGAAGTCCACCCCTTATATCTGAATTGCGGTTTGATTACTCGCTTACAACCACGTTTTGGGCTTTTTCGCCTTTTTCTTCCTGAACGATGTCAAACTCTACCTTCTGGCCTTCTTCAAGTGTTTTGAAGCCTTCGCCTTGAATGGCAGAGAAGTGGACGAAAACATCACCTTGACCGTCGTCTCTGGTGATAAATCCGTACCCCTTTTTTGAGTTGAACCATTTGACTGTACCTGTGTGACGCATTACTAAAATTCCTCCAAACATTTAACTTTTTTGAAGTGTTCAAAGACCCGTTTGAGCGCGCTCTGGAAAGGTACCCTCCCCGAGACTTTAAACAACTTCTGCAATAAGTATGTTCCTTTTTAAGGAATATGTCAATACTACGACTGCACAAACTTTGTTCATTCTGTATTATATATACGCTATGGAAAAAATCAGACTGAACCGCTTTCTGGCACAGACCGGTTGCTGTTCCCGACGGAAGGCTGACCTGCTTATTCAGGAGGGCAGGATACAGGTAAACGGCAAAACGGTAAAAGAGCTGGGCTTTAAGGTTGACCCTGAAAGGGACAGGATAACGCTGGACGGCAAACTGCTAAAGCCGGTGAAAAAAAAGCGGTACGTAAAGCTTTACAAACCGCGTGGATACCTTACGGCTTTAGGTAAGGACAAACACGGCAGGAAAACCCTTTCAGACCTTTTTGAGGAATTGGGAATAAAGGAAAGGCTGTTTCCTGCAGGACGGCTTGATTACGACAGTGAAGGTCTGCTGATTCTGACAAACGACGGTGATACGGCAAACCTGCTTATGCACCCGTCAAAAAAGATACCTAAAACCTACAAGGTTAAGGTAAAGGGAAAGGTCAATCTGGAAGCGTTTAAAAAGATGAAAAAAGGCAAAAAGCTGGAGGATACATTCCTCAAACCTGACAGCCTGAAAATCCTGAAAAAGGGAAAGGACAGCACTTGGCTTGAGATAACCATACATTCCGGTCAAAAAAGGATTATCCGCCGTTTTATGTCAGCCTTCGGCTACCCTGTCCAGAGGCTTATAAGAACATCCATCGGCAGGATAGGGCTTGACGACCTGAAACCTAAAGAATGGAAGGAAATCCAGCCTTCAGAACTAAAAGCCACGATAAGGTTAGCAAACAAAAAGTAAGCCTGCTATCATAATATTATTTTCAAAAAGGAGTGGTGAGTATGGAGCTGAAGGTTGAAAATCCACAGGATATTATGCCTATTATGGACAGGTACAAACTGCCTGACGGCGTTCCCCTCTACAAAAGCCTTAAGGGATTTACCGTACTCCACCTTTTTTTCACCGGCGAGCCGAGGAACCTGCTGTTTATTCTGGCTTACAAAAACGGCAACCCCCACACCTTCAGGATAGTCAGGTACTTTAAAAACGTGGCTGACGTGGGCATTGACGCCGAATTCCAGACGGACGACCTGAAGGAGGCAGTAAGGAAAACGTTCATCGTCCTATCAAAACATATCATCTGACGGTTTGCATTCGGGAAGGATTTGCACCATACTATAAAAAGGTCTTATTTTTATAGGGGGAATGGAGAAAATACAGATAAAAAGGCTTTTTTGGGCGATTTTCCTGCTGGTAGTAAACGCCTCTTACGGCTATTCCTTTGAGAAATGTCTGGCACTTTTCAAAAACGAGGAGCTACTTAAGGCGGAAAAATGCTTTAGCCAGACGGACAAAAACGACATTTTATATCCTTACAGCCTGTACTACCGGATAATAGTAAAGACCGTTTACGACGAAGACATTTCCCACCTTCTAAAGGAGATGGACAGGTTCAGGGACACTGCCGTTTACAGCTATACAAACCTTTACCTGTCCTCCATTTACAGGCACAGGGATGGAAAGGCAGGGAAGGTTTTCCTCCGAAAGGTTAACAAGAAGGCACTTGATAAGGACGACCTGCCGTTTTACCAGTTTTTAAGGGCTGTTTACCTGAAAAACAGGGAGGAGCAGGTACATCTGGCTACAAAATACGGATACGAAAGGTTTTACGGCTACCCTTCCTTCCTTAAAATGGCTAAAAAGCTGTCCAACAGGGAGATATTCAGGGCTGTTGACGGCATGATCAAAAAAAGGATGTACAGGCGGGCTTTCAAAAGCCTCAGCTTTGCAAGGGAAAGCACCACCAAAGACCTATACATGGCTTTGATGTACGGCAGGTTCGGTAATTTCAAAAAGGCTTTTTACTACCTTGAAAAACTGCCGGACAGTATGAAAGGGAGAGTAATATACCGTTTACTCCTTTACCACCCTAAATACGGCACGAAGAAAAAACTTTTCCGCCGTCTGGTGGAGCTTGGTGAAGATTGGTACGTTGAGAAGGCGGCAAACTACTTTCTGAAAAAGAATTTTTACAGGAGGAACTGGAAGGAGTTTGATTACTTTTCCTCCTTCATACCGCCAAACTCCAAATACTACACCAACCGTGTGTGGTTTAACTTCCTGAAGCTTTACATAACCGGCAGGAAAGGTGAGGCAGGCAGGTATCTTGAAAGGAAGATAAAACACTTTCAGGACAAGGACATGATATATTACTGGCTTTACCTTGCCTACAGGGATATAGACGGGAAAAAGAGCGGTAGATACCTGAAAAAAGCCGCCGCCGTAAACAGAGTAAGTTTTTACAGCGTAAGGGCAAGGGAAAAGCTTGGGAAGGAGCTTTTCAGGATAAAAAAAGTCCACATTCCCGACAGGAAGGACAGGAGGCTTGAGCTTATAAAAAAACTTAAATACACAGACTACTACTGGGCTTACAGGGAGGCTGACCTGTACAACAAAATGGGAAGCAGGCTTCTCCTTTCAAAGGTATTTCCGGAAATAACGGCGATTTATTACGTTTCTCGTGTACACATATCAAAACTGTCCTACCCCAAGCCTTTTTCCCACATTAACAACAGGAACATCACGTATGCGGTAATGAGGAGGGAAAGCTTTTTCAACCCTTACGTGGTTTCGGTTGCAAATGCGGTAGGACTTATGCAGATAATACCTCCCACCGCCAAATGGATAGCCAAAAAGAAAAAGGACTACGACTTTGACATTACCCACCTGTTCATACCCGAAATAAACATAGACTACGGCGTGTGGTACATAGACTACTTGAACAGGCTGTTTGACGGAAATATTTTTTATCAGGTAGCCGCCTACAACGGGGGACCGGGAACGGTAAAAAAAGTGCTTAGGAAAAACAGGATAAGGACGATGGAAGAGTTTATAGAACTGCACCCTTACACCGAAACCAGACACTACGTTAAATACGTTTATACCAACTACAAAGCATACCAGTACCTTTACGGGAACGAGTAATGTTTACCGGACTGATAGAAGAAGTGGGCAGTGT
>JAADDT010000104.1 GCA_013153765.1 Aquificota bacterium | reverse complement strand
GATGTACCTTAACCAGATATATCTGGGACACGGTGCTTACGGCGTAGAATCGGCGGCACAGGTTTATTTCGGCAAACACGTATGGGAGCTTGACGTATGCGAGGCGGCTGTACTTGCAGGATTGCCTAAAGCCCCCAGCAGGTACGACCCTTACAAAAATATGGAAGGTGCTATCCAGCGGAGGAACGCCGTACTCCAAAGTATGGTTGAGGAAGGTTATATAGACATATACACCGCAAAAAAATGCTACGAAAAACCTATAGTTCTGAAAGTGATGGACGAGGAGGAGGTTAACATACACGACTACTTTACGGAAATGGTAAGGCTGTGGTTTGCTGAAAGGTACGGGATAGACGAATTATACAAAGGTGGCTACAAGATATACACCACCATAGATAAGGACCTTTTAAGGGATACACACTACATAGTCAGGGATCACATTGAGATGCTCCAGCAAAAGGTAGGCTTCCCAAAACTGACGCCTCTGGAACTGAAAAATATGAGGGAGGCTTACGAAAAACAGGACAAGGAAAAACTGGTTAAAAACAGGATTTATGTAGGGATAATAGAAAAAACGGAAAAAAACAAGATAGAATTCAAAATAGGGGAGCATAAAGGAAATGTTGAGTTTTACGGTTCTTTGAAAAATGCAAAGAAAGGAATGCCCCTATACGTAAGGTATCTGGGGGAGGAAGGCTTTGAGTTTGTACCTTTCCTTGAGACTGCGGTCGTATCCGTTGATCCAAAAACGGGAGCAATAAGGTCTCTGGTGGGAGGATACGACTTTGGTAAGTCCAAGTTTAACAGGGCGGTACAGGGAAAAAGACAGCCGGGCTCGTCTTTTAAACCTATTGTGTATACCGCCGCAATAATGAAAGGCTTTACACAGATTTCTGTGCTTGAGGACAAGCCGATAGCCATCTGGAACCCTGCAAAAGGGGAGGAATGGAAGCCGAAAAATTACGACAAAAAGTTCAGGGGAAAGATAACCCTCAGGAAAGCCCTTACAAAAAGTGTGAACGTGGCATCTGTTAACTTACTGCTTGAGGTGGGATACGAGCCTGTCCTTTCCCTTGCTTACGGAATGGGAATAAAAACAAAACTGCCTAAAGTCCCGTCCATAGTACTGGGAAGTGTGGAGGTATCTCCCCTTGAGCTTGCTTCTGTCTATTCCACATTCGCAAACATGGGAAAGAACTGTCTGCCATATTTTATTGAAAGGGTTGAGGACCCTAATGGAAACGTGATATACCAGCATACTCCCGAATGTAAGCAGGTAGTACCTAAAGACGATAACTCAATAATCGTTGATATTCTTCAGGGGGTAATACAGGAAGGTACCGGTGCAAGAGCAAGGATTTTAGGCTTTCCGGTAGCCGGAAAAACAGGGACGACAAACGACTATACAGATGCTTGGTTTGCAGGTTTTTCAACAGAGCTGACAACAGTGGTCTGGGTAGGGTACGATTTTAAGAAAAAGATAGGAAGGAGAATGACAGGAGCAAAAGCGGCACTCCCTATCTGGATAGACCTGATGGCTACAGCACACACGGACAGGGAAGTGGCAGAATTCGGAAGGACGAAAAACACCGTTTACCTTCCCATAGACCCGATAACAAACACCCTTGCCACCAAAGGGTGTGGCGGAAAGAAAATGCTTTTTATAAAAGGGACAGAGCCGCGTATAAACTGTCTGGGGGACATACTCACCTCTCCCCCTTACAGGGACGGGAAAGACACCTTCCTATTTGACGTCAGCAACGCAGGAGAGTAAAGATGGATTACGGATATCCGGACGAAAGGGGCTACTTTGGACAGTTTGGGGGCAAGTTTCTGCCCGAAACACTTATCCCCGCACTGGAGGAGCTTGAAAGCCAGTACCAAAAAATAAGGAACGACGGGGACTTCCAAAGGGAACTGGTTTACTACCTTCAGGAGTATGCAGGCAGACCTACCACCCTGTATTATGCCCACAGGCTTACCGAAGCTGTCGGCGGGGCAAAAATATACCTGAAAAGGGAAGACCTGCTACACACAGGGGCACATAAGATAAACAACACACTTGGGCAGGTTTTACTTACTAAAAAACTGGGCAAAAAAAGGATAATAGCTGAGACCGGAGCGGGACAGCACGGCGTATCCACAGCCACAGCCGCATCGCTGTTTGGACTTGAATGTGTGGTTTATATGGGGGAAGAAGATGCAGAAAGGCAGGCACTTAACGTTTTCCGTATGAAACTGCTCGGGGCTGAGGTAAGGATAGTAAGGGCAGGGAGCAGAACATTAAAGGACGCGGTAAACGAGGCGTTAAGGGACTGGGTTACGAACGTTAAAACCACCCATTACGTTATAGGTTCCGCACTGGGACCACACCCTTTCCCCCTTATAGTCAGGGACTTCCAGTCCGTAATCGGTAGGGAAACAAAGGAGCAGATAATAGAAATTGAAGGGAGACTGCCCGATGCAGTTGTTGCCTGCGTGGGCGGAGGCAGTAATGCGATAGGAATGTTTTTCCCGTTCATAGGGGACGAAAGCGTAAGGCTTATCGGTGTGGAGGCGGAAGGGTACGGTCTTGAAACGGGAATGCACGCCGCCAGTATCAACGGCGGGACTGTAGGCGTTTTACACGGAATGAAAACTTACTTCCTGCAGGACGAATGGGGACAGATAGAGCCTACACACTCCATATCGGCAGGTCTTGATTATCCCGGCGTAGGTCCGGAACACGCATTCCTGAAAGAGATTGGCAGGGCTGAGTATATTACGGCAACAGACGAAGAAGCCCTTGAGGGCTTTACGCTCCTTTCCCGCACGGAAGGTATTATACCGGCACTTGAAAGCTCCCACGCAGTAATAAAAGGCGTTGAGGTGGCAAGGGAGCTGGGCAGGGAAGGTGTGGTGGTAATAAACCTTTCCGGCAGGGGGGACAAGGACGTCCAGCAGGTAAAAAACTTCTTTGATGCAAATCCGGATATTTACGAAAGGATAATGGAAAAACTGAAAAACGGATACAAACTGTGAAAAAGATTGCACTGGCTTTGCTGTTTATCCCGATAATCGGCTGTAAGGAATGTCCTCCGGAAAGCCTGATTGAAGAACAGCTCAGACCTTACACCGTATTTGGAACTGTAGAAAGCTTTCAGGTATTGGATAAAAAAAGGAACGGCTCTTACTGTAATGTTGACGTCGTTTTCCGGCTCAGGCTTATGCCCGGAGAGATAAAACTGGCTGACAGCCTTATCAAAACTATGGACGAGGACATAAAAAAAGCATATACTTTCTACCTGAACAAAATAAAAAACACCTGCGGGAACGTTTATGAAGAAAAAACCTGCGAACTCAGGGAAAGCTTCAGGTTCATTTCAGGATACGGGGACAAGTACTGGTACAGAATTGAAAAAGAAGGTCAATTTGAAAGGATTAGAATACAGTGAGCTTGAAAACTGGGTTCAGGAGCAGGGCTGGAAAAAGTTCAGGGCAAAACAGCTTGCCAAGTGGATTCACGGCAAGAAGGTCGGCTCTTACGACGAGATGACTGACCTGTCAAAAGATATTAGAAACTACCTGAAGGAAAACACAGAGCTTAACGCCCTTGAACTGATAACCTACGAAAAATCCAAAGAGGACGGCAGTATAAAACTGCTGTGGAGACTTGAGGACGGACACACGGTAGAGACGGTATTTATTCCGGAAAGGGGACACAATACTATCTGCGTTTCCACACAGGTAGGCTGTGCCGTAGGCTGTACGTTCTGCTTCACCACCAAAGACGGTCTGATCAGAAACCTTACAACCGCAGAGATTATAGACCAGTATATACAGACGCAACGCTTCGTCGGTCTGGAAAACAGGATATCAAACGTGGTGTTCATGGGAATGGGAGAGCCACTTGCTAACTACGAAAACGTGAAAAAGGCAGTAAGGATAATGACCGACGACAGGATGCTTGGTCTTTCCAACAGGAAAATAACCATATCCTCAAGCGGTATAATCCACCAGATAAAAAAGATGTATCAGGACAGGGATTTTCCTCAGGTAAGGCTTGCGGTCTCCCTTAACGCACCGGACCAGAAAACGAGACAGATGCTCATGCCCATTTCCGAAACGAACAGTCTTGAAGAACTGATGGAAACGCTAAACAGCCTTCCTGTGAAAACCGGCTACCGGATAATGCTTGAATACGTGCTTATAAAAGGCGTAAACGACAGACCGGAAGATGCCCACAGGCTTGCAAGACTTATAGGAAAAAATAAAAAAAGGTACAAGGTAAACCTTATACCGTTCAATCCTTATCCCGGCTCCCCTTATGAAAGACCGGAAAAGGAAAGGGTTGAACGCTTCCATAAAATACTGTGGCAGTACAACATCGGTGCATTTGTAAGGTGGAGCAAGGGGCAGGACATATCCGCCGCCTGCGGACAGCTCAGGAAAAAAGACCTTGGTGAAAAGGTATCCTTTCTAACAAAAGAAAGCCTAAAGGCAAACGGGTAAAACCGTCGTCAGGTTTGCCAATTTAAAGATTAAAATTTACACTTAAATAAATAAAATCTTTAAGGGTTAAATCTATGAAGACAATAACATTGAAAACTGAAGAAAAATTTTTTGAGTATTTAACAAGCCTTAGTAAACAGTTAGGTAAACCTAAATCCGAAATAATTAAGGAAGCTGTTATTGAGTACGGGGAAAAGCTTCGGAAGGAAAAGATTCATAAAAAGATGGAAAAACTTGCCCAGCAATTAAGTAAAGATAAAAACTATTTGAAAGAAATAAAGGAGATAGATAGATTAAGCGAGGACGTTGGTGAATAGGGGCGAGATTTATCTAGCAAAATTAAATCCGACCAAAGGCTCGGAAATTAATAAAGTAAGACCTGTAATTATATTCCAGTCAGACCACCTTAAAGCATTACCGACTGTTGTGGTCATCCCTTTGACAAGCCATTTAAAAGATGACTGGTTTCCCTTAAGTGTCAGAATTCCTAAAAGGGGAAAACTTGAAAAAGACAGCGATGCGGTAATAGAACAGATTAGGGCAATAGATAAAAGTAGAATTACAGGCAATTCCATAGCTTCCCTGACAGATGAAGAATTAAAGCTTATAGAAGAAGCTGTTTTATTTGTTTTAGGAATAAAATAATTGCCACATCGTAGAAAAACCAGCTTTATATCAGTAAATCCGGCTGACTTTTATGATAGCATTTTATAAAAAACGAGGTTGTAAGGTTGGTTGTTGATACGGTCTGTACTTACTGCGGTGTTGGTTGCGATATTGCCTTCAGGCTGGACGGCGGTCAGATAATCAAAGCGTTTGCACGGAAAAACGGAACCGTATCACAGGGAAAGCTGTGCATTAAAGGTAGAAAGGGCTGGGAATATCTTTACTCTCCCTACCGGATAAGAAAGCCCAGAATAAGAAAGTCGTTTGTAGAAAGAAATCTGAACCAATTTCCCCCCGAGATAAAAGAAAAACTGGACGGTCTTACCGTGTTTGACGGTCAGTTTTATGAGGCAGACCTTGAACTTGCCTGCCTTATAACGGCGTGGAAACTAAACCGTATAAAAGAAAAATACTCCCCCTATGCGGTAGCAGGTATTGGGGGAGCAAGGACTAACTGCGAAAGCTCTTACTACTTCCAAAAGTTTATCCGAAGATACATAGGCTCTCCACACATTGACAACTGTGCGAGGGTATGCCACTCTCCTTCACTGAAAGGTATGAGGACAACCATTGGAGAAGGGGCGGCAACCAATCCTTTTGACGACATATACGATGCGGAATTTTTAATAGTTATTGGCTCAAACACGACGGAAGCCCATCCGATAGTTGCAAACAGGATTTTAGACGTTGTAAGGAAAGGCGTCAGTCTGGCTGTTATAGACGTTAGGGAAATTCCCCTTTCAAAATTTGCCAGATACCAGCTTACCATTCCCTTTGAAACGAACCTGCTTGTTTTAAATATGATGGCAAGGGTTATTGTTGAGGAAGGTCTGTATAACAAAGAATTTATACAAAAAAGGGTAAAGGGATTCGAACAGTTTAAAAAACAACTCCTTAACGACGAATACTCAAATCCAGACTTTTTCAAGCAGGTAAAGGGATACGAACACCTTCCCAAGCTGATAAGGGAAGTGGCAAGGGAGTATGCAAGGAAAAGATCAATGATCCTCTGGGGACTGGGAATAACGGAACATACAGACGGAAGCTATAGCGTTATGGCACTTACACATCTGGCACTACTGACGGGGAACATAGGCAAAAAGGGGGCAGGTCTTATGCCATTAAGGGGACAGAACAACGTGCAGGGCACCTGTGATATGGGCTGTCTGCCGTATTACGAACCTGACTACAGGACGCCTTCACAGACCGGTCTTATGACGCCTGACGTGATAGATGCCGTTCTGGAAGGGAAAATAAAGGCGATTTACAACATAGGGGAAGACATTGCCCACATACATCCGAACCAGACCAAAGTACACAAAGCCCTTTCCCAGCTTGAATTTTTAGTGGTACACGAACTTTTTCCAAACGAAATAACGAGCTTTGCAGATATCATATTCGGCGTAAAAAGTGCTTACGAAAAGGAAGGCATTTACATTAATGCAGAAAGGAGACTTCACCTTTCCCAACCTGTTATAGAAACAGACCTGCCTGACGACTGGGAGGTTTTGGACCTTGTGGCTAAAAAGATGGGAATAAAAACGAACTACACCTCCACAGAGGACGTCTGGAACGAAGTAAGGGAGGAAGCACCTGAAAGGTTTTCCGGAGCAACCTACCAAAAGCTGAAAGAAAACAGGATAGACGGACTGCAGTGGCCTGTAAAGGAAAAGGACACCCCCATACTCCACAAAGACAAATTCAGGACGGAAGACGGATACGGCAGATTCCACTACAAACAATGGGAAAAAAGGGGAATGGTGAAGGAATTACTGGAGAAAGGACAGGTTGAGGACTTTTACCTGACAACCGGAAGAAACCT
>JAADDT010000083.1 GCA_013153765.1 Aquificota bacterium | reverse complement strand
AAGGGAGACACGTCCATTATTTGTGAACCGATGTGGCAGTGGATACCTATCAGGTTAAGGTTAGGCAGTTTTTCCGCAAGGTGGAAAGCCTTCAGGCTGTCCTCCATATCTATTCCGAACTTGCTTTTCCTCAATCCCGTTGATATGTAAGGGTGGGTTTTCGGGTTCACGTCAGGGTTTATCCTTATGGACACGTTAGCCTTCCTGCCCAGACTACCTGCAAGGGCGTCCAGCACCTCAAGTTCCATAAAACTTTCCACGTTAAAGGACAGTATCCCTGCCATTATTCCCTCAACCAGCTCCCTGTCCGTCTTCCCCACGCCGGCGTAAACCACCTTTTCCGGAGAGATGCCTGCCTTAAGGCTTCTGTAAAGCTCCCCTCCGGAAACTATGTCTGCCCCGAGACCTTCCCCCGCCACCAGTTTAAGCAGGGACAGGTTCGGGTTGGATTTTACGGCGTAGCATATTAAAGTCGGGTAATCGGCAAAAGCCCTTTTATACTCGTTTATCCTGTCAAGCACAGCCTTTTTACTGTAAACGTAAACCGGTGTTCCTATTTCAGATACTATTTTTCTGATGGGAGTGTCCTCACAAAACAGCTGACCGTCCCTGTAGGAAAAATACGGACTGAAAGGGCTTTCCATCTAACCTCCTTAACCAATTGAAATTAAGGTTTAAAGTATATTATGATAGTTTATATACAAAAATTACACAAGAGAGAATGCGTTGGGATTAGAGATTAAGGGCGTAACCGTCCCAGCTTTACTTATTAAACTGGACAGCAGTAAAACATTTGAAGAAAACCTGAAAGAGCTGGAAGAAAAACTGTCTTCGGCGTTTTTTAAAGGCTCAGTATCAATACTTGATTTTTCCGAAACGGACCTTACAGACCAGCAGATAGAAAAAATAGAAGAACTGCTGAAAAAATACAACAACAAGGTTTTAGGCTACAAGTCAGAAACAAAACAGGCAAAAAGGGAAAAAATCCCCCAGATAACCGAAAAAAAATCCTTAAAAATAATAAACAAAACGCTGAGAAGTGGAGAAAGGATAGAGTACGACGGAGACGTGCTGGTTATAGGAGACGTTAATCCTGACGCTTACATAATAGCTTCAGGGAACATAATAGTGATGGGCAACCTGCGTGGTGTGGTGCACGCAGGGGCAAACGGGGACGAAACGGCTACGGTAATGGCACTGAAGCTGATGCCACAGCAGTTAAGGATTGCAAGCTACTACACCCGTTCACCGGATAATCCGGAGGTGCCAGAGCATCCAGAAAAGGCTTTTGTTGAAAACAACCAGATAGTAATAGAAAGAATTAAATAAAAAGGGGTTTAACAATGGGAGCAAGAGTTATCGTTGTTACTTCAGGAAAAGGTGGGGTTGGGAAAACTACCGTTACGGCTAACGTGGCTACCGCTTTAGCTTCTATGGGAAAAAAGGTTCTGACTATAGATGCGGACATAGGACTTAGGAACCTTGATATGATACTGGGACTGGAAAACAGGATAGTTTACGATATTGTTGACGTGGTGGAAGGGAGGGTTTCACCGAAAAAAGCGTTCGTCAAGGACAAAAGGGGACTTCCCCTATACCTTCTGCCTGCCGCCCAGACAAAAGACAAGGATGCGGTAAAACCTGACCAGCTACAGGCAATAGTTGACGAAGTAAAGGAAGAGTTTGACTACATATTCATAGACTCACCTGCCGGTATAGAAAGCGGTTTCAAAACAGCCGCAACTCCCGCATCGGAAGCACTGGTGGTAACAAATCCGGAGGTTTCCTCCGTCAGGGACGCAGACCGTATAATCGGACTGCTTGAAAAGATGGACAAGGACACGGACAAAATCAGGCTTATCATAAACAGGATAAGACCCCATCAGGTTAAAAAAGGCGAAATGCTTTCTGTGGAAGATATAGAAGAAATACTCCAGATAGAAAAGATAGGCATCGTTCCGGACGAGGAAAAGATGGTTGATTTTACTAACAAGGGGGAGCCTATCGTACTGCACCCTGAAAGCTATCCTTCAGCAAGGGCACTGCTGAACATAGCAAAAAGGCTTGAAGGGGAAAACATACCGTTTAACGAGCTTGAAACCAAAAAAGGATTTTTTGCAAGGCTGTTCGGGAGGTAATTATGTCGTTTTTTAACCTGTTTAAAAGGAAAAAATCTTCAGAAGAGGCGAAAAAAAGACTCCAGATGGTTCTGTCTTACGAAAGGAAAGGACTTCCGCCTAACTTTGCACGGATACTGCAGGACGATTTAATACAGGTGTTTTCCAAATATCCCCAGTTTGATTCTGAAAAAATAGAAGTGGAGCTGAAAAACGACGGCGACGTTGATCAGCTGTGGATAAGTATTCCCTTTGCCAAAGACAGAAGGTAATAAATGGTAAAAAAACTTTCCCCGGATAAGCTGACTGTTGCACTGCCTAAAGGCAGGCTGTTTGATCAGACGATACAGCTGTTTAACAGTTGCGGAATTTTAGACAGGACAGTATCCCAAAACTCAAGAAAACTAATACTGGAAACGGAAGGTTTCAATTTTCTCCTTGTAAGGGCTAAAGACGTGCCTACGTATGTTGAATACGGTGTGGCTGACATAGGCGTTGCTGGAGACGACGTTCTGCTGGAAAGTGGAGCTGACGTTTACAGACCGGTTGATCTGGGAATTGGAGCCTGCACAATAATGGTAGCCGGACTGCCTGAAGACAGGGACAGGTACTTTTCAAATCCTACGACACTGAAAATATCCACCAAGTACCCGAACATTGCAAGGGAGTTTTTCGGCAAAAAAGGTATAAAAGTCCAGATAATAGAACTTTACGGTTCTATAGAGCTGGCACCACTTGTCGGACTGTCAGACTTTATAGTTGACATAGTGGAAACGGGAAGGACTTTAAGGGAAAACGGTCTGGTCGTTATTGAGGAGATCAGACCTTCATCTGCAAAGCTGATAGTGAACAGGGTAAGCTACAAAACGAAAAACGAACTTATTACGGATATAATAGAAAAATTAGAAAACTCTTTAGTAAAGGGGTAAAAATGGGACACAACCACGAAAGGCACATAGCCATCATACTTGCCGCCGGAAAAGGGACAAGGTTCAAGTCAAAAAAACCTAAAGTGGTACACAACATACTTGGAAAGCCTATGATACACTACGTATCCCTTGCGGCAAGGTGGAGCAACCCTGAAAGGATAATATACGTGGTTGGACACGGCAAAGATCACGTGATAAAAGCGATAAACTGCCTTAACTGTACTTACGTGGAGCAGAAGGAACAGCTTGGGACGGGACACGCAGTAGCACAAACAAAGCCTTACTGGGAGAATTTTGACGGGATAGTGATGATACTGAACGGGGACCTTCCTCTGGTTGAGGGAGAAACCCTGAAAAACGCCGTAAAGTATATGGAAGCACTTATGAGGTTTGAAGGAGCTTCCGTTGAAAGCGAAAACAGGGACTACAGGAACGAAAAAATAGCCGGTGTGGTAATAACGACAAAAGTCCCTAACCCGCTGGGATACGGCAGGATAATAAAGGATAAACACCACAGAATAATAGAAATTGTTGAAGAAAAAGACGCAGACCACCAGACACAGCAGATAAACGAGATAAACACAGGCATATACCTTTTTTACGCACCTTACCTGAAAGAGGTAATAGACAAACTCCAGAACGACAACGCCCAGAATGAGTACTACCTTACGGACGTGGTAAAACTGCTGAACCAGATGGGAAAGGAGGTTTACGCCCTGCTTGTGCCGGACTATACCCAGTTTATAGGCGTGAACGACAGGTGGGATTTGGCAAAGGCGGAAAACATACTCCGTATGAAATACCTCCAGTTCTGGTCTTATGCAGGTACGACCTTCCACAATCCGGAAACGGTTTACATAGAGTTTGACGTTGAGCTTTCACCTGACGTGGAAGTGTTCCCCGGCGTATCTTTAAAAGGGAGAACTACCGTAGGTGAGGACACTATCATAGAGGAAGGTGTGGTTCTGAAAAACGCAAAAATAGGTAAAAACTGCCGTATCCTGAAAGGTTCGGTAATAGAAAACTCAACCATACAGGACAACGCCGTAATAGGACCTTACGCAAGGATAAGGGACAACGCCGTAATAGGACAGGAAGCCCAGATAGGGAACTTTGTTGAGGTGAAAAATTCCACAATCGGTGAAAAAACGGCGGCAAAGCACCTGTCTTACATAGGAGATGCTGAAGTCGGCAGGGAAGTAAACATTGGAGCAGGGACTATAACCTGCAATTACGACGGTTTCCAGAAACACAAAACCGTAATAAAAGACAGGGCGTTCATAGGCAGTGATACGATGCTTGTTGCCCCTATCATTGTAGGTGAAGAAGCCATCACAGGTTCAGGTTCGGTAATAACGAAAGACGTGCCGGACAAAGCCCTTGCAGTTGAAAGAAGCCCTATGAAGATAGTTGAAAACTACGCAGAAAAAAGGAAAAAAAGGAAGAGAAAAAACGATGGTTAGGATAATAACCTTTTTGCTTGTTTTCCTGTTTTCCCTCTCTTACAGTCAGGACAGGGATGTGGAGCTTTACGACAGGATAGTAATGGTCGTTAACGGACAGCCTGTTTTACAGTCCGAGCTGGAGCTGGCGATGGAATGGTTCGGGATAAAGGACAGGAAGGAAGCCGCCCAGAGACTTATAGACCAGATACTCGTATCACAGGCGGCTGAAAAGTTAGGTATAAGGGTGTCCCCGCAGGAGGTTGAGGAAGCAATACTGCGGATAGCGAGGGCAAACAGGCTGGACAGTGTGGAGGAATTTAAGAAAAAATTAGAGGAAAAAAACCTTTCATACACCGAGTTTAAAGACCTTGTGGAAAGGGAGCTACTTATACAGAGATACATACAGGTGCACCTGAGGAGGACTTTATTCGGCGGAATAAAAGAGGGAAAACAGCTTAAATTAAGAAAAGTAAGGATAATTTTCCTTTCTGCAAAAAACGACAACTTCAGCCAGAAATACACTTACCTCCGCCAGAACCTTAAACCGGAAAACTTCGGCGAAATGGCAAAAAAGTACTCGGACGACCCTATAACCGCAGAGAAAGAAGGACTGCTTGGCGAGGTGAAAAAGGGAGACCTGATAAAAAAACTTGACGATGCCATATGGAGTAGGAAAGTAGGTGAGATTTTTGAAGTGCCTGTAGAAAACGGCGTCTATTTTGTTTACGTGGAAAGTGAAGAGGAAAAGATGGTTAACCAGCAACCGACAGGTGAAGAGATAAAGGAAAAATTAAAACAGGAGTACGAGCTACAGCTAAAAAAACTACGCCAGCAGGCTACCATTGAGTACATTGACAAATCTCTCCAGCCGGAGGGCGAAAGTTGATAAAAGAGCTGATAAAAAAAATAACCGAAAGGGAAAACCTTACGGCACAAGAAACGGAAAAGCTGTTTGACCTGATTATGAAAGGTGAGGCTACAGACGCCCAGATAGGAGCCGTTCTCGTCGGCTTGAAGATGAAAGGTGAGACTGTGGAGGAGATATCCGCCGCCGCAAAGGTTATGCGGAAGGAAGCTGTTCCCGTCCCTGTAAAGGACAGGTCAAAACTGGTTGATACCTGCGGGACGGGAGGTGATAAGGTAAACACATTTAACGTGTCAACCATAACGGCTTTTGTTGTGGCAGGTGCAGGGGGAAAGGTGGCAAAACACGGCAACAGGTCTGTATCCTCAAAGTGTGGCAGTGCTGACATAATGGAAGCATTGGGAGTAAACATACAGATGCCTCCGGAAAAGACGGCTGAAGCGATAGAAAAGATAGGTCTTGGTTTCCTTTTTGCCCCCATATACCACCCTGCGATGAAAAACGTAATACGCCAGAGAAAAGAAATAGGCGTCAGGAGTATATTTAACCTGCTTGGTCCCCTTTCAAATCCTGCCGGTGCAAAATACCAATTGATGGGTGTTTACGACGAAAAACTGGTTGAACCGATGGCTAAAGTCCTTTCGTCTTTAGGCGTTGAAAAGGCTTACGTGGTACACGGGCTTGAAGGTCTGGACGAGGTTTCCATCACCGGAGAAACAGTGGTAGGTGAGGTAAACGGCGGTGAGGTTAATGTTTACACAGTAAAGCCTGAAGATTTCGGTCTTAAAAGGGCTTCCCTGAAGGACATAGAAGGGGGAGACCTGTCTTACAACCTTCAGATTGCACAGGACATACTGGCAGGTAGGGATAAATCTCCAAAAACGGACTTTGTAGTCCTTAACGGAGCATTTGCACTGGAGGTGGCAGGTGTTGTTGACAGTATAAAAGAAGGGATTGAACTTGCAAGGGAAACAATTTATTCTAAAAAAGCCCATAGGGTTTTGGAGGAGTTAAGAGAGTTCAGCAAAGGAGGAGAATAATGGAGCTTATTCTTACACTGCTTGGAATTATAGTTCTGATAGCCCTTCTCGTAATAATGTTCATACTGGGATACGAGGACGCCCTTAAAACGAAAGTGGAAGACCCTTTCGCATATGAGGATATGCTTGTCGTCGGTGAAGGTTGGGACACGGAAACACTCCTTGAGTACGAAAGGCTTGTTGATACTTTAGGAAGGGAGTTGACAGACGAAGAGATGAGAATATTCCTTGACCTTGTGGAAGAGGGATACCACGGGGACACGCTTATCAAAAAATTCTTTGAAAGGGTTAAAAAACTGGAGCACCATTAAGGAGGAGTTCGTATGGCTTGCAGAGAGCTTGAGGGAAAGCTGGCGTTTATAACAGGAAGCAGTAGGGGAATAGGTAGGGCTATAGCCTTAAAGCTGGCAGAAATGGGAGCAGACGTGATCATAAACTACTACAAAAACAGGGAAAAGGCTGAAGAGGTTGTAAAAGAGATAGAAGAAAAAGGTGTAAAAGGATACATAGTTCAGGGAGACTTTGGTAAAAAAGAAGACATAGACAGGGCGTTTGACGAAATTCAGGAGAAGTTCGGTTATCTGGACATTTTTGTGAGCAACGCGGTAGCCTCTGGCAGGGAGGTGGTCGGCGGTTTTGCCCCGTTTTTAAGGCTGAAAGAAAAGGGAACAAGAAGGATTTTTGACATTACTGTGATGGGCTTTATATGGTCAACACAAAGGGCGGTAAAGCTTATGGAGGGTA
>JAADDT010000019.1 GCA_013153765.1 Aquificota bacterium | reverse complement strand
ATCCTTTCCAGTATGCGGCTGTTGTAGCCGATGTTATTGTAATTCCCCTTTCTTTTTCCTGCTCCATCCAGTCCATAGTGGCGGCACCTTCGTGTACCTCACCTATCTTGTAAGTTTTACCTGTGTAGAACAGTATCCTTTCTGTGGTCGTGGTCTTTCCCGCATCAATATGGGCAACGATACCTATGTTCCTTAATTTTTCAATCGGCACTTGCCTTGCCATTATCTTTTTTCCTCCAAATTCTTTTGATTGTTGCAGTTTAAGAATTTATATAAAAACAGGCTTACCATCTGTAGTGGGCAAACGCCTTGTTTGCCTCAGCCATTCTGTGTGTGTCTTCCTTCTTCTTAACAGCCGCTCCCCTGTTGTTGTACGCATCAACAAGCTCGTTTGCCAGCTTTTCTATCATGGTGTAGTTCCCTTTTCCGCTCCTGTTCCTTGCCGCTTCAACAAGCCACCTTAATGCGAGGGATATCTGCCTCCTTGGTGGAACTTCCATAGGAACCTGATAGGTTGAACCGCCTACCCTCCTTGGTCTTACCTCAAGGAGTGGCTTTATGTTTTCAATAGCCTTGTGTAAGGCTGTTAAAGCGTCTTCTCCCGTTTTTTCTTCCAGTATTTTCATTGATGTGTAAACGATCTTTTCAGCCACGGATTTTTTGCCGTCTTTCATAACCTTATTTATAAGCTTGTGAACCAGCACGTCCTTATAAATCGGGTCTGGCATTATTTCCCTTGGTTTTACAGGTCCTTTCCTTGGCATTATTCTTACCCCTTTTTATTGTTTAGGTCTTTTTGTTCCGTATTTTGAACGGGACTGTCTTCTGTCTTTAACACCGGCGGCGTCTAACGCTCCCCTGATAATCTTGTACCTTACACCGGGCAGGTCCTTAACCCTACCGCCCCTTACCAGAACGATGGAGTGTTCCTGAAGGTTGTGTCCTATTCCCGGAATGTAGCAGGTCACCTCGTACCCGTTAGAAAGCCTTACCCTTGCCACCTTCCTCAGGGCAGAGTTTGGCTTTTTAGGGGTTGTGGTGTAAACCCTAACGCACACGCCCCTTTTCTGAGGGTTTCCCTCAAGTGCAGGTGCTTTGGATTTTTTCTTAACCTTTTTCCTTCCTTTCCTTACTAACTGGTTTATCGTCGGCACACTAATACCTCCTTTCAAATATAAAGACAAGCTAAAATTATAATAAAATACGGGCTTTTAGTCAAACCTTATTGATAAGTCCTTAAAGAACTAAGAATTATAGCATAAAGAAAGGGCCGTTAAAAGCTTTTAGTATAACGGCGGTATTCCTCAACACGCTTTTTTATCTCTTCCCAGTTGTCGTTGCCGAACTTTTCAAGTAATGCCTGTGCCAGCACGAAGGAAACCATAGCCTCACCTACAACCGCCGCCGCAGGTACAGCCACAACATCAGACCTTTCTTTTGCCGCGTCAAAGGGCTGTTTTGTTTTTATGTTAACCGAGTGGAGGGCTTTCTTTTTCATTAGCGTTGGTATCGGCTTCATAGCCGCCCTTACTATTATCGGCTCACCGTTTGTCATTCCCCCTTCTATACCGCCTGCCCTGTTTGTTTTCCTGTAAAAGCCTTTCCCTTCTTCCCAGAATATTTCGTCGTGTGCCTGTGAACCGAACTTTTTCGCAAGTCCGAAGCCTTCACCTATTTCCACGCCTTTTATAGCCTGTATGCTCATAACAGCCTGACTTATCCTGCCGTCAAGCCTCCTGTCCCAGTGGACGTAAGAGCCGAGACCTACAGGCACGCCTGTGGCAAAAACTTCAAAAACACCTCCCAGACTTTCCCCTTCTTCCCTTGCAAGGTCTATAAGTTTTTTGAACTTTTCGTCCTCTTCAGGAAAAGGGGTCCTTACCACAGACCGTTCAGCCCTTTCAAACCTTTCTTCCAGTGGCATACCCTCAAGGAGCTCCCTTACGGAAAGCTCTCCTATGGACACCACATAACTACCTACTTTTATTCCAACATCTTCAAGCATCTTTTTACAGACCGCCCCCACAGCTACTCTTGTGGTCGTTTCCCTTGCACTTGCCCTTTCAAGGACGTTCCTCAGGTCGGTAAAGCCGTATTTTATCCCGCCAGAAAGGTCTGCGTGTCCCGGACGGGGGTTGGTTATCTCCCTTTTTTCCGTCGGCTCACCTTCAACAGCCATAACGTCAGTCCAGTTTTCCCAGTCCCTATTCCTTACCATTATGGTTATAGGTGAGCCTAAAGTCCTGCCGAACCTTACGCCGGACAGTATTTCTGCCCTGTCCTTCTCTATTTTCATTCTCCCTCCCCGTCCGTATCCCTGCTGTCTCCTTGCAAGCTCCCTGTTTATGTAGTCGGTGGATATTTGCAGGTTTGCAGGTACACCTTCTATTATGGCTGTAAGTGCCGGTCCGTGGCTTTCCCCTGCGTTTAAAAACCTGAGTATTCCCATTTCCCTTTCCTTTGTTGATTTATTTTAAATTGGTTATATTTTATCCTAAATTGGTCTTTTTCTTCTTTTTGAAATCAGCCCTCTTCTTTGAGATAATGGAAGGTAAAAAGAAAAATTCAGGAGTTAAGGAATGAAAAGCAGAGTTTATCTTGTTTTGGGAATTCTTTTTATTTTTGTAGCCGGTTTAATGTTCGGCATAAATGCCAAAACCAAAAACGACCAGCTGAAGGAAGACCTTGAGCTTTTAGGTATATACACAGATGTTTTCAAGCTGGTAAAGGAGATTTATGTAGAGCCTGTAGAATCTAAAAAGCTGATTTACGGCTCTTTACGGGGAATGATGAACTCCCTTGATCCCTATTCGGCGTTTTTCCCACCTGAGGAATACAAGGAGTTCACAACGGAAACACACGGGGAGTTCGGCGGACTTGGAATAGAAATAACTATGGAAAACCACAAGCTCATAATAGTTGCCCCCATAGAGGACACACCTGCGTGGAAAGCGGGACTGAAGCCGGGGGACATAATTATGGAGATAGACGGCAAGCCTACAGATAAGATGAGCCTTATGCAGGCGGTAAAGCTGATGAGGGGCAAGCCGGGAACTAAGGTGACGCTTACAATATGGAGAAAAGGTGTTGAAAAGCCGTTTAAGGTAACCATAACAAGGGCAATAATAAAGATAAGAAGCGTAAAAACGAAGGAACTTGAAAACGGAAAGATAGGGTACATACGGCTTACACAGTTTCAGGAAAACTCGGCGGCAGATTTCAGGAAAGCCCTTGAGAAGTTTAAGGATAAGGACGGGATAATAATAGACCTTAGGAATAATCCGGGGGGACTGCTTTCAACGGCTGTAAGGATAGCGGACATGCTCCTTAAAAAGGGAGACCTTATTGTTTACACAAAGGGAAGGACTCCCCGCTCAAACGAGGAGTTTTTCTCCCAGATGAGACCTGTCATACCGCTGGACGTTCCTATTGTGGTGATAGTTAACAAAGGCTCTGCAAGTGCTTCTGAAATCCTTACAGGTGCTTTAAGGGACAACAAAAGGGCTCTGGCTGTTGGGGACAAAACCTTCGGTAAGGCTTCCGTCCAGACGTTAATCCCTCTGCCGGACGGCTCGGGTATAAAGATCACCACAGCCCACTACTACACACCAAGCGGAAAACTGATTATGGACAAGGGCATAACACCTGACATTGTGGTACATATGACGCAGGAAGAGGAGATGGAAAGGCTAAAGGCTGAAAGGGAAGCGAAGATACACGGTAAAAAGGTAAAGGTTGAAGACCCACAGCTTGATGCGGCTATAAACGCTGTTAAGATACTTAACT
Organism: Aquificota bacterium; assembly: GCA_013153765.1. Lineage (GTDB taxonomy): Bacteria > Aquificota > Aquificia > Aquificales > Hydrogenothermaceae > Persephonella_A. The sequence goes on along the minus strand of JAADDT010000019.1, from coordinate 3,460 downwards.
TTGCAAGAAAGTCAGAAAAATGATAACACTTGGAATAGAGACCTCCTGTGATGATACGGGGGTCTCACTTTATTCCGGCGGTGAAGGTATCCTGTCAAACGTGGTCTCATCACAGGTAGACCTGCACGCAAACTGGGGAGGCGTTTATCCCGATTTGGCGGCAAGGGAGCATACCAGAAACATAATACCTGTCCTTGATAAAGCACTGAAAGATGCAGGTAAGGATTTGTCCCAGATAGACGGTATAGGTATTACCGTTGCCCCGGGACTGATAGTATCCCTTGTTATAGGGACTTCAGCGGCAAAAACACTGTCCCTTATTACAAAAAAACCGCTTATTCCGGTTCACCACATAGAGGCACACATATTTGCCGTTTTTATAGAAAAAGAGGTTCCTTTTCCCTTTGTAGCCCTTGTTGTATCCGGAGGACATACGGAGCTTTATCTGATAGAAGGTTTTGAACGGTACAGGTATCTTGGGGGAACGCTTGACGACGCTGTTGGGGAAGCTTACGACAAGGTGGCAAGGATGCTCGGTCTGGGATATCCGGGGGGACCGGTTATTGACAGGCTTGCCAAGGAAGGAAGGGAGGTGTTGAAGCTTCCAAGACCGCTTTTAGGTGATAAAGGTAAAAACCGGTTTAACTTTTCCTTTTCCGGTTTGAAAAGTGCTGTGATGAGAGAGCTGGAAAAGGGCAGTTATCGGAAGGAAGACGTTGCCCGTTCCTTTCAGGAGGCGGTTGTTGACGTGCTTGTGGGAAAAACCGTTGATGCGGTAAGGGAGTTCGGCGTTAAAAACGTTGTGGTGGCAGGTGGGGTGTCCGCAAACAGCCGTTTAAGGGAAAGGTTTTTTGAGGCTGGGAAAGGGGAAGGTTTTACGCCCCACTTTCCTCCCCTGTACCTGTGTACGGATAACGGGGCTATGGTTTCTTACACCGCTTACAGAAGGCTTACGGAAACCGGAAGGACTATAGGGCTTGATTTTGAGCCGAAAGCCCGTTTGAGAATGGATAGGTTCGTTGAGATGATAAAAAGGTCCCCCTGAGGGAGACCCTGGTTTATATTACTGTTCCTGCTCCTGTTTCTCTTTTGCCATCAGCTCTTCAGCTTTTCTCTTAGCATCTTCTATGTCAGCAACCATGTAGAAAGCCTGCTCCGGAAGGTGGTCCCACTTTCCTTCAACGAGCTCTTTAAACGACCTTATGGTGTCTTCCCTTTTAACGTAATCACCGGGCTGTCCTGTAAACTGCTCCGCAACGTGGAATTTCTGGGCGAGGAATTTCTGAATTCTCCTTGCCCTTGCAACGAGGGCTTTGTCCTCTTCTGAAAGCTCTTCCATACCGAGTATTGCGATAATCTCCTGAAGCTCCTTATACCTCTGGAGTATTCTCTGTACTTCCCTTGCAACCCTGTAATGCTCCTCACCTACGTATTCAGGTGCTAAAGCCTTTGATGTTGACTCAAGCGGGTCAATAGCCGGATATATACCAAGCTCAGCCAGTCTCCTTTGGAGAACGATTGTAGCGTCAAGGTGGGCGAAAACTGAAGCCGGTGCCGGGTCAGTAATGTCGTCAGCAGGGACGTAAACTGCCTGAATAGATGTGATAGAACCGTTAACCGTTGATGTGATACGCTCTTCAACCTCACCAACGTCCGTTGACAGCGTTGGCTGATAACCAACCGCCGAAGGCAGTCTTCCAAGCAGTGTGGAAACCTCCGCACCTGCCTGAACGAACCTGAATATGTTGTCTATAAATATGAGAACGTCCTGCTTTTCAACGTCCCTGAAGTACTCTGCCATTGTCAGTCCTGTCTGTGCAACCCTGAACCTAACTCCCGGCGGCTCGTTCATCTGACCGTAAACCATAGCGGTGTACGGCAGAACTCCACTTTCTTTCATCTCCATCCACAGGTCGTTTCCTTCCCTCGTCCTTTCTCCAACACCAACAACAACCGAGTATCCGGAGTGGAATTTTGCTATGTTGTGGATAAGCTCCTGCATAAGAACCGTTTTTCCAACACCTGCACCGCCGAATAGTCCTACCTTACCACCTTTGATAAACGGTACAAGCAGGTCAATCACCTTAATACCTGTTTCAAATATCTCAACCTTTGTTGACTGCTCTTCAAAAGAAGGTGCCGGTCTGAATATTGGCCACCTTTCTTCAGCTTCCACAGGACCACCGCCGTCAATGGGCTCACCTATAACGTTAAATATCCTTCCAAGAACCGGTTTTCCGACAGGTATCTGTAAGGGACCTCCTATACTTTCTACATCCTGTCCCCTTACAAGACCGTCTGTAGGACCGTAAGCTATTGTCCTTACCCTCTTTTCACCAAGGTGCTGGGCAACCTCAAGGTACAGTTCCTCTTTCTTTTCGTTCCCCCTGTCGTCAATGGCAATCCTTTCGGTCTTTAATGCCCATCTTATTTCCGGCAGTTCTTCCGTTTCAAACTCAACGTCAACAACAGGTCCTACGACCTGAATTACTTTTCCTTTAGCATCTGCCATTCTTTATATCCTCCTATTTTTCTTTTTATTTAATAGCATTTGCGGCGTTAACAATATCAATAAGCTCTGTGGTAATAGCTTCCTGTCTTGCCTTGTTAAACACGATTGTCCATTTCTTAATCGCTTCCCCTGCGTTCCTTGTTGCGTTGTCCATGGCAATCATCCTTGCCGCGTGCTCGGCGGTGGAAGATTCCACTAAAGCCCTGTAAAGTTGGAAGTTTATATACCTTTTCAACAGTTCCTCAAGCACATCTTCAGGTGAAGGCTCTATATTGTATCTGGACAGCTCGGACAGTTTGGTAAAATCAAGCTCAGGCTCTATCGGGAACAGCTTCCTTACCTTGGTTTCGTAGCTCGCTGTTGTAATAAGCTCGTTATTTATCAGGTATACCGCGTCCGTCTTTTCCGTTTCGTACCTCTCTGCCAGTATGCCCCCTACCTGCGACGTGAAGGTAAGGTTAAGGTTTTCGCGGTAAACGTCTTCGTACTCCTGTATCACGTTGTAGCCTTTGTTTGAGAAAAACTGCACCGCCTTCCTTCCTATCAGTATCAGGTTTACTTCCTTTCCCTGCTCCTGAAACTGGTTAATGTCAGCCAGCGTCCTCTTTATAACGTAAGAGTTGAAAGCACCTGCAAGTCCCCTGTCAGCCGTGATTACCACGTAGTCTATCTTTTTTTCTTCCCTGATTTTAAGAAGTGGATGTATGTCCCTGTCAACGAAAGCCGCAAGGTCGTTTATCAGGTCGTAAAGCCTTTCGGAGTAAGGACGGGTAGCGTGTAGCATAGCCCGTGCCTTGTTAAGTTTGGCGGCGGAAACCGCCTTCATAGCCTTTGTTATACGCTGGGTGTTTTTAATCCCCTGTATCTTCCTTTTTATATCCCTTGGAGACAGCTTTGCCATTATTTCCTACCTCACTAAAAGGCCACTTTCTTTTTGAATTCTTCTAT
>JAADDT010000052.1 GCA_013153765.1 Aquificota bacterium | reverse complement strand
AAGATTGCCATTGCCGTTTTTGAGGTTTTAGGTTTTGGTATGAGTTTTACGGTGATTTCCGTAAACAGTCCGAGAGTTCCTTCACTGCCTATAAACAGCCGTGTAATGTCGTATCCTGCCACGTCCTTCAGGGTCGGTCTGCCTGTGTGTATAAGCTCACCTGTGTGTATTACGGTGTTAAGCTCCATTACGTACTCACGGGTTACGCCGTACTTGACACATCTGGGACCTCCAGCGTTTTCAGCCACGTTTCCACCTAAGGTGCAGTACTTGTAGCTTGCAGGGTCAGGCGGATAAAACAGACCTACCTTTTCCACCGCTTTCTGGAGGCGGTAAGTTATCACTCCCGGTTGAACTCTTGCCACGGCGTTTTCTTCGTCTATCTGTAGTATCCTGTCCATCTTTTCAAAGGAGACCACAACACCGCCTTTCACAGGCAAAGCTCCTCCCGTATATCCCGAACCTGCTCCTCTTGGCGTTATTGGGATACCTTCCTCGTAGCATATACGGACTATTTTCTGCACCTGCTCCTCGTTTTGCGGGATAGCCACAAGGTCTGGAAGCATTTTTATTCTGGTGGCGTCGTAAGAGTAAAGTAGCCTGTCCATGTCGTCGTAAAGGCAGTTTTCCTCACCTAAAATCTCCGTTAAAGCCCTTCTTACTCTGTCCGGAACTTTTATCCTTTCTTTCTGCTCAAAGTGGAACATTTCTGACCTCTTTTAACTTGGTTTTATTTAATAATAAATCATAAAACCTGCCTGTGTGATGATTAGGCTCATCTGTTTTGATATGTGGAGATAAAAATTTTAATATATAAGCATTAAAAAATTCGTGCAGGAGAAAAGGTTGTTTCTGGACAGGGAGACTTACGACAGGATACACGTATCTGTTGAGGAACTGAAGGAAAAAATAGATAAGGGTGAGGATTTTGTGCTTCTGGACGTTAGGGAGCCGGAGGAATACGAGTTTTCAAGGATAAAGGAAAAAGAGGCTCTGGTGGTGCCGTTAAGGGAACTTGCCTCCCGTATGGAAGAACTGCCGAAGGACAAGCCGATTTTCGTTTTTTGCAGGAGCGGTAGCAGAAGTTTACACGCCACGCTTATGCTTCTTAAAAACGGCTTTAAGGAGGTCAAAAACGTGGAAGGTGGCGTGCTTGCTTGGAGTGATAGGATAGACTCCTCTGTAAAAAAGTATTAGGCTATGGAAAGCATCAGGTCTAACGGTTTTTTTGCCTTTTCTATTACTTCCTGTGGCAGTACCACCTCGTTTTCTTCCGTTTCAAGGACGGTTGCGATTTTTTCAAGTGTGTTTTTCTTCATATCACAGCAGTGGACAGTCCCGCAGTAGTCCGCATTTACAGGGAATATGTAGTTTTTGTTAGGGTTGACCTTTTCAAGCCAGTGTTTCAGACCGACTTCCGTCCCTATGATCACGTTTTGTGCATCACAGGTGGTAGCGTACTCTATTATCTGTGAGGTGCTACCTACGAAATCGGCTATTTTTACCGTTTCGGTGTTGCATTCAGGGTGGACTGCTATCTTTGCGTCAGGGTACTTTTCCTTCAGTGCAAGGAGTTGTTCCGGCGTCAGGTTAAAGTGTGGAGGACAGAAGCCTTTCCACAGTATAAACTCCTTGTCCGGCACCTGCCTTGCTATGTAAGAACCTAAAAACTGGTCTGGGACGAATATTATCTTTTTTGCGTCCAGCTTTTTAATCACGTTTACAGCGTTTCTGGAGGTGACTATCACGTCCGAGACCGTTTTAACATCGGCGTTAGTATTGACGTAAGAGACGACCACAGCGTCAGGGTGTTCCTGCTTCAGCTTTAAAACGCCTTCCACCGTTACCATGTCAGCCATAGGACAGCCACTTTCAGGGTTCGGGTGGAGGACTTTCTTTTCCGGATTGAGTATTTTTGCCGTTTCTGCCATAAACCTTACGCCTGCAAAGACGATAATGTCAGCGTCCGTTTCCTGTGCCTTCCTTGCCAGCTCAAGGGAGTCTCCCACAACGTCAGCTATGTCCTGAATTTCTCCCCTCTGGTAGTAGTGTGCCAGCAGAACGGCGTTTTTCTCCTTACGGAGGCGGTTTATTTTATCTATAAGCTCCTGCTGTTTCTGATCAACTGCTACGGTCAACACTATCCTCCTAAAATAAAACAGTGTTTGATTTTTAGGTAAATAAATATATAGGATCAGGCTTTATTTTTCAAACTTTTTTGAAAAGGTTTACAGCCTTTTCCGTAGCTATTCTGCCACGGGGAGTTTTCTGTATGTATCCTTCCCTTATGAGGAAAGGCTCTATAACCTGCTCAACACTGTGTTTACTTTCCGATAAGGCGGAGGCTATGGTTGACAGTCCCACAGGCTTTCCTCCAAACCTGTTTACGAGCACCTCCAGATACTTCCTGTCAAGGCTGTCCAGCCCGTTTTCGTCTATCTGTAGAAAGTCCAGTCCCTTTACAGCCGTTTCCCTGTCTATCTTTCCGTTAGAGTGAACCACTGCGTAGTCGTGGACTCTTTTAAGCAGTCTGTTTGCTATACGGGGTGTTCCCCTTGACCTTCTGGCGATTTCCACAGCCCCTTCTTCCGTTATTTCTATTCCCAGTATTTGTGCAGACCTTATTATTATCATTTTCAGGGAGGGTATGTCGTAGTAGTCCAGATTTAGCACTATGCCGAAGCGGGACATAAGGGGAGAGGTAAGCATTCCAGCCCTCGTGGTGGCTCCTATAAGGGTAAACTTGGGAAGGTCTATACTTACCGTCCTTGAACTGTTTCCCTTCCCTATCACTATGTCAAGCCTGAAGTCTTCAATAGCCGGATACAGTGCTTCTTCAACGGAAGGGTTTAGACGGTGTATCTCGTCTATGAACAGTATGTCTCCCTCCTCCAGTGAGGACAGTATCCCTGCAAGGTCTCCCTTCCTTTCTAACACAGGTCCGGAGGTGAAAATTATGTTCCTGCCTATTTCGGAGGCTATCACCTGTGCAAGTGTGGTTTTGCCCAGACCGGGAGGACCGCTTATAAGTATGTGGTCAAGCACTTCTCTCTTTTTACGGGACGCTTCAAGAAACAGTGAGACCTGTTTTTTTATCTTTTCCTGACCTATGTATTCCTCAAGCCGTGAAGGTCTTATCCCTGCCTCAAACTGGGTTTCCCTGTCCATCAGCTTACTATCCACCTTAAAATAAAGTCTTCCGCACTACGCCGCAGGTCTGCGTATTCTACCTTCTGCTCCTTTTCAAGCCTGTACAGTTCCTTCAGCAGGTTCACAAGCTCCCTTTTTGAGACCATACCTGCCTGCTTCTGTAGTGTGCCTTTTACCGCAGGGTGTTTAACTCCCATACGGTTGAAAGCCACTTCGTATGACTTTCCTTGACTGACGACCGTTTTAAGGAGTAAAAGCCTGTTTATCTGGGTAAGGAGTAAGGACTGTATCTCAAAAGGGTGATGGGTTGAGTTTACCAGTTGTCTGTATATTTTTAAGGCGGAAGGCTCTTTTTTAAAGAAACTGTCTAAAAACACGAACACGTTTTCCATCGTTTTAGGGACGACCACCTTTTCAACGTCCTCTACAGTTATTTCTTCCCTGTCTCCAATGTAAGTAAGGAGTTTTTCTATCTCCTGCTTTGCGTAGTAAAGGTCTCCCTTAAGCCTGTTTACCAGTTTTTTTAAAGCCTCTTCTCCTATCTTTTTTCCGGACTTTTCTATTTTGTTTTTTACGGAAATGTAAAATGCCTTCGGCGTAAGTGGAGGAGAAACTATAATGTCTGCGGTGTTTTTCAGAGTTTTAAACGGCTCTTTTGCCGGCAGTTTTTCTTTGTTTATTAGTATAAAAAGCCTGTCAGGAAGGGACAGGTTTTTTGCCAGCTCTAAAAAGTCCTTTATCTGCTCTTTCCCAAGCCTGTGGAAAAACTGCTCACCGTCAAGTAAGACAGCCACGTTCCCTTCCGAAAACAGTGATGAACTGGAGAAGACCTCTTTCAGCTTCAGGTAGTCCGTTTCGTCTCCCCAGAATATATGGGTGTCTGCGGTTTTTTTCAGCTTTTCTACAAACTGCTTTTTCAGAAAGTTTTCCGTGCCGTAAACAACCACCACCGGCTTTAAGCCTTCAAGGTCAAACTTTTTTATAAGCTGGACTATGTTTTTTTCAGCCATTACTCTTCCGTTAAGATGGAGAATATCCTTACTCCTATCAGCCTTCCTATCTCCTCTATGGCGTACCGCCTTTCCACGTCTCCCGTAAGACCTATGCCCGTGTACTGGCTCATCTCCTTTATGTCCTTTACAAGGATAGGCTCGTTTTTCCGGTTTTCAACGATAAACCTTAAGTTTACGGTGGCTTTGTAAACACGAGCCCTCTGTGCAGGTGAGTATCCTACAGGTTTGATATTTAAGGATTTCACGTAAACGGTTATGAAGCGGGTAGTCCTGCCGGAACACTCAAGCAGGTTTCCTGAAGATATTACCGCATCTTCTATGTATCTACTGAAAACGTCAAGTGCGGTGGCTTCCGCTTTTGAAAACCTTATCTTTTTTATGCAGTAAACCTCCTTTCCCTTCTTGCCGTAATCAACTGACCTGTATCCGCAGGAGGCGGTAAAAAGCAGTATTAAAACCAAAAAAAGCCTGAACATTACAGGAACTTTTCCTCCAGCTTTTTCTCCACAAACGGGTGTACCATACTTGACAGGTCCCCGTGGTGGGAGGCTATGTCCTTCACTATTGATGAGCTTATGTGTATCAATTCCTGTGAAGGCATCAGGAACAGGGTTTCAACTCTGTCAAGGTTGTAGTTCGTCATGGCTATCTGTAGCTCGTACTCAAAGTCCGTAAACAGCCTTACGCCCCGCACTATTATTTTTGTGTTGTACTTTTTCATAAAGTTAACCAGCAGTCCGTCAAACGGCTCTATTATCACTCTACCTGCACCAAAGTCCTCCACAGAAGCCTTGAACATCTCAACTCTCTCTTCCACGGAAAACAACGGCTTTTTTTTCGGGTTTTTTGCTATTGCCACCACCACGTACTCAAAAATGTTTAAAGCCCTTTTTACGATGTCCAGATGTCCGTAGTGGACAGGGTCAAACGTTCCCGGATAAACGCATATCTTCGTTATCATTCACTTTCTCCACAGCGATAGTACCGTATCTCCGTACTTCCTTTCCTCGTCAGCTCCAAAATGTTTTCCCTGCCTGTGTTCAAGTATAAAAACGCCCCCTTCAGACAGTTTTTCCAATGCCCCATTAATTAATTTATCATAATGCCTGTAGTTATAAGGAGGGTCTGCGAAAATAACGTTAAACGGCTTTCCACGGTAGTTTTTCAGAAACGAGACGGCGTCCCTGCTGACGACGGTAGCCCTATCTCCAAACTGCTTTACCTTTTCCCTGATGTTACCTGCCCGCCTTCTGTCCTTTTCAACGAAAACCACTTTGTCTGCACCTTTTTTCAAGGCGGTAATTCCTATCTCACCTGTACCTGCAAACAGGTCAAGGAAGGTATCACCTTCAACGCTATACAGAATATTAAATAAAGCCTGTCGGACTTTTGCCGAAGTAGGTCTTAATGTATTCATTTATTTAATGATACCAAATTCTGTTATAATATGGAAAATCTGGGAAGGGAGTCGGGTGCTATGAGGAAACTGGTCGTTTTAGGTCTGGCTTTGATTTTCAGTATCTCTTACGGAAAGGAAGTGAAAATATTTGAAAACGATTACTACAACAGCCTTAAGGTAAAGTACGCCAAAGAAAAGTACAAGGCGGTTATGGTTGACGACGGCATACCTGCACCTGCCCTTCAGAAAAGTATCGTTGATTTCGCCATCGGTCTTTTAGGTATCAGGTACAAGTTTGGCGGTGAAAGTATCTGGGGAATGGACTGCTCCGCTTTCGTCCAGAAGGTTTACGCAATGGCAGGTATATCACTGCCCAGAACTGCAAGGGTTCAGGCAAAGTACGGAATGCTCATAAGCCGTGAGGACTTACAGCCGGGAGACCTGCTGTTTTTCAGGACTTACGCCAGATATCCCTCTCACGTTGGGATTTACATAGGTGAAGGTAAGATGATACACGCCTCCTCCGCAGGCAGGAGGATAATGATCTCCGATATAGACAAGGACTTTTACCTCAGGAACTTCCTGTTTGCAAAAAGGCTTTTCCTTTACGATCCGAAGGAGATAACCGTTGAAGAGGGAGAGTAGAAGCACCACCATTCTGGTCGTCCGTAAAGACGGCAAGACCGTAATAGCCGGAGACGGACAGGTTACGCTGGGACACAGCGTAATGAAATCCACCGCAAAAAAAGTCAGAAAACTACACGACGGCAAGGTGGTCGTCGGCTTTGCAGGTTCGGCGGCGGACGGTATGGCACTGATGGAAAGGCTTGAGGAAAAACTTAACAAACACGGTGGAAACCTGATCAGGTCTGCGGTTGAACTTGCAAAGGAATGGCGGACGGACAAGTTTTTAAGGAGGCTTGAAGCTGTTCTTATTGCGGCTGACAGGGACAACATGTTCCTCATATCCGGAAACGGGGACGTGATAGAACCTGACGAACCTGTCCTTGCCACAGGTTCAGGTGGGGATTTTGCCCGCTCGGCGGCACTGGCACTTTACAGGAACACTGACCTTCCTGCAAGGAAGATAGTGGAAGAAGCTATGAGGATAGCCTCCCAGATATGTATTTACACTAACGATAACTTTACCATTGAAGAGTTGTGAAAGAAGGAAAAAGCCCTTTCGTTGAAGTGGCACTTCCCGTGTCCCAATTTATGACCTTTACGTACTACCTTCCTGAACACCTTCAGGAAAAGGCTTCCGTCGGCAGTCGGGTACTTGTCCCTTTCAGGCATACCAAGATGACCGGTGTCGTCGTAAGCTTTTCCGCCGATACAGACCTGAAAAGCGTCAAAGCCGTTGAGGAACTGCCGGACAGCGAACCTGTTTTTGACGAAACTTACATAAAAATAATGGAAAAACTGTCCCATTACTACATCACGCCGCTTGGCATAACTGTCCACTACGCAATGCCTGAAGGTTTAAGGTGGAAGTACGACAGGAAAAGGGGAATATGGATAAAACCGGCAGGGGACGACACGGTTTACCTGCCTGTCTCCTCCCAGACTTCAGGACTTTCTCCTAAGGCTAAACAACTGCTTGAGTTTTTGATGGAAAAGGGAGGTGCAACCAAAAGCCAGATAAAGGAATGGGGTTTTTCCCTGAACACGCTTTACAGTCTGATAAAAAAAGGTCTTGTGGTCGGCAAAAAGGTTGAACTGCCACCTGCCGGAAAGGAAGGTTTTACCGCCCTTCCGCCGGAAAAAACCACCTTTGAAAGGG